>NZ_JAAHHT010000277.1 GCF_010672085.1 Okeania sp. SIO3I5 | reverse complement strand
TAAAATGACGGTTGTTTAAGTTTTTATAGATAGAGATAAAATCGGAGATACTGAGCGAGCGTTGTGATTTTTTTAGCGATCGCTCTATTTACCATACACTATATATAGCGTTTTTGCGTAAGTCCTGCCCAATAGGAACCTATTAGAGCTGTGTTATTGCTTACAGCTACTGAGTATCCGAAGTAGTCCTCAATATAACCATCAGGTGCAGTGAATTTGTGGAGCAAACTGCCAGTAGTAGTGTCAAATAGGTAGGCTGAACCACTGTTTGTTCCATTGTCGTCGTCTGTGTAGGCACCTATCAGAGCTATATTATTGCTTAGAGCTACTGACCTTCCGAAAAGGTCATGTGCAGAACCGTCGGGTGCAGTAAGTTTGAGATCAAAAGCGTTAGCGGGAGTTGTAAAAGCAAGGAGGGCGAAGAGCGGAAAGCAGGCTCTTTTACCAATTTTTTTTAGGTTAGTTGCTTGGCTCTTAATTGCTGGTTTTTGGTTGTGCATATCTAATTAATTAGTTCTTAGTTACCTTTATTTTTTACTCAGGTCATTTAGTTATGTTTATGAATTAGAATTGTCACTCCGTGAGAGGTACTGTAGTTATTGCTAACTAAAAAAGCTAGAAATTATAGCTGTCCAGTTTTAAGAAATTTTTTCGGTTATTTGCACACTTGTAGAATTACTATAACATTTTATTTAGGCAAGAGGCAATAGGTTATACCAAAACTTTAGCAAAACTTTAAATTTAAGTAGTATCACGGAGTTTCTGAGATTGATTCTCTCGACTCCGTTCCAGTGGAAATAACTAGACTAATGTTATATAGAATCCGGTTGAAAAGTTGTCCGCAGCGACGATAGGAAGCAATCTCTTAAACCTCTGAGATTGCTGCCTTCGACTCGTGTAAGTCGCAATGACTAGACTAATGTTACTTTTTAATACAAAAGTTCGATAGGACATTGAAATTCAATACTTTCTGAAGCGATCGCTTCCCCCGCTTCATAATAATTGCCAAGCCACATTTTCTCCTCTCTTCGACGATAAATTTCTACTGAAGTTGATTCGGAGTCTACCAATACATATTCCTGCAAACTAGGAATTTGACAATAATATTTAAACTTATCCCCGCGATCGTAACTTGCTGTACTTGGCGAAAGCACCTCAACAATGACTTTCGGATGTTGGATAAAGTCACGAGCTTTTAGATCGTCAGGGTGACAAGTAACTACCAGATCGGGATAGAAATAAGAACTATTTTCATTCGCCTGAACTTTGACATCGGCAACATAAGTTTCACAACCTCTTTGACTTAAATGAGGATACAAAGCTCTGTAGAAATTGAGGTAAATTTTAGTATGAGGAAGAGTTCCCCCAGTCATGGCAAAAATTTTACCATCAATATATTCATAACGAAGTTCCTGTTCTGCTTCCCATTCGAGATACTCTTCAGGACTCATTTTTTGATAATTTTGACGTTCAGCGATCGTAATTTTCAAAGTTAAGAAAGAAGAATGTTGATAATTTTTTATTCACTAAGGATAACATAACACATATTGAAATTACTTCAGGAATTTTTGGTAATTTCATAGCTATCGCACCTTGACAACTAGAAAAAGTTGTTATATCTTGAAATTAGATTGGTATTATGGGAAAATAGTGGCTCTTTTTTTAGAGTCTGAATAACTGTAGAGGTTTGGTCTCCTTTCCCCATACCCCTTGACGCTCGGAAAAAGTTGGCTTATCCTTGGTGAAAAATTAGACTCTTAGATTTCTTAACTACTGAAAAAAATGAAACTTTGTAGTAAGCGCCTAATGCACCCTACTGAATTAAATCCATCCGTGCATCCGTGGCAAAATCCGTGTCTTGCCCTGACTTCCCCACTGAACTAAATTTCTCATAAATTCATAGGATCGACATCCACAGTTAAACTCACCCCAGGGCGACAAACATTACTCAACTTAGTCAGATCGGGTACATCATCACATCCAGGGAATAATTTTAACAAAATCTGCCACCGATAACGATTTGCTACTCTCGCAATAGGAGCGGGTGCAGGACCTAATAAATCGTATTTTCCTTCTTCTGCTTTTTCCATCAACACACTTGCTAACTGTTGAGCAGTCACTGCCACCTCGGTCGGATCATAACTACTCAGACGCAATAAAATCAACCGCCCGTGAGGAGGATATCGCAATTCTGCTCTTGCTTGTAATTCTGTTTCCACAAAAGACTCATAATCATGACGTTGCACCGCTTGAATCACAGGATGTTCTGGAGTATAGGTCTGAATAATTACTCGCCCTGGGTTATCTCCACGACCCGCACGACCCGCTACTTGCAGCAATGTTTGAAAAGCGCGTTCATTGGCGCGATAATCTGAAAAATGCAGCAACCCATCAGCAGATACGACTCCTACTAATGTCACCTGCGCTAAGTCTAAACCTTTTGTCAACATCTGGGTACCGATCAATAAGTCTGCTTCCCCATTAGCAAATTGATTTAACAAATTTCGGTGAGCATCTTTTTTGCGAGTTGTGTCGCTATCATATCTAATAGCTCGTAAATTGGGAAATTGTCTCTTTAACTCTTGCTCTACTTTTTGAGTTCCACTGCCAAAAAATTTGAAAAAAGGAGAATCACATTCGGGGCAACGTTGGGGTTGTGGTTGTTGATAGTTACAGTAATGACAACGTAATAGTGGAGTTGCACCTTCGTGGGTGTAATGATAGGAAAGTGAAATGTCGCAATGAGGGCATTCCATGACATGACCGCAACTACGACAAGAGACGAATGTACTGTGACCGCGACGGTGAATAAATAAGATTCCTTGTTGTTTTGTTTCCTGTAGTTGTTGCAGTGCTTCTTGGAGAGGGTAGCTGAACATTGTCCGGTTTCCCTGTCGCAGTTGTTGGCGCATATCTACTATTTCTACAGGTGGCATCGGTCTTGAGTGGATGCGTTCTGGTAATGATAGGTAGTAGGTGTTGGGTTTTTGGGAAACAGTTTCATTTTTATCAACTAAGAAACTGGGTTGATTATCTTGATTATTCAAACTATCATTTTTTTCAGATAAACCTGGTTTCTGAGTAAGGGAAACATTTTCATCAACTAAGAAATCGGGTTGATTATCCTGATTATTCAAACTATCATTTTTTTCAGATAAACCTGGTTTCTGAGTAAGGGAAACATTTTCATCAACTAAGAAATCGGGTTGATTATCCTGATTATTCAAACTATCATTTTTTTCAGATAAACCTGGTTTCTGAGTAAGGGAAACATTTTCATCAACTAAGAAATCGGGTTGATTATCCTGATTATTCAAACTATCACTTTTTTCAGATAAACCTGGTTTCTGAGTAAGGGAAATATTTTCATCAACTAAGAAATCGGGTTGATTATCCTGATTATTCAAACTATCACTTTTTTCAGATAAACCTGGTTTCTGAGTAAGGGAAATATTTTCATCAACCAAGAAACCGGGTTGATTATCCTGATTATTCAAACTATCATTTTTTTCAGATAAACCTGGTTTCTGAGTAAGGGAAACATTTTCATCAACTAAGAAATCGGGTTGATTATCCTGATTATTCAAACTATCAATTTTTTCAGATAAACCTGGTTTCTGAGTAAGGGAAATATTTTCATCAACTAAGAAATCGGGTTGATTATCCTGATTATTCAAACTATCAATTTTTTCAGATAAACCCGGTTTCTGAGTAAGGGAAATATTTTCATCAACCAAGAAACCGGGTTGATTATCCCGATCATTCAAACTATCAATTTTTTCAGATAAACCCGGTTTCTGATGTGTTCTTGTTTGCAACCAACTTTCTAAAGAGGGTGTTGCTGAACCTAATATTAATGGGCAGTTTTCTAACTCTGCTCGCCATTTCGCTACGACGCGAGCGTGATAACAGGGTGCGGGGCGGTCTTGTTTGAAACTGTTATCATGTTCTTCATCTAAAACAATTAAACCTAATTTTGGCAGTGGAGCGAATATTGCAGAACGAGTACCGATGATAATTTGCGGAATACCCCACGTCATATTACGCCAGGTGTCATAACGTTCTCCCGCAGATAGAGCGCTATGGTAAACATAAACTTTTTTGCCAAAACGAGCGCGAAATCTATCGGTAAGTTGGGGAGTTAAACCTATTTCGGGAACGAGTACGAGCGCAGATTTGCCATTTTCGAGAATGGGAGCGATCGCCTGTAAATATATTTCTGTTTTCCCAGATCCGGTAACTCCATGTAGCAATATTTGAGCAAATTCTTGAATCTGGGTAATGGTTGTTAATGCTTCTGTTTGGTAAGATGTAAGCATTTTTATTTCGTCTCTGGTATCGCCCCTACCTTGTTCTCGCCGTAATACTTCCTGTTCCTGAATGACAGCATAACCTTTTTCTTCGAGTTTTTTGACCACAGAAGTTGTTGTTTGGCAAGTATTAAGTAATTCTGTTAACCACATTTCGCCCCCACTTTGGCGTAACACTTCCATCACTTCTTTTTGACGTGGGGTTAAATCTTTGGGTGGGGTTTGAGCAACTAGAGTCACTGCTTGTCTGAGTTTTGGTTTTGGTGGAGAAGGGGGTTCGAGATAACTTTCTACCCAACCTCGTTGTAGTAAATCTTTTAATCCTCTATTAGCACTTTTGACTTGACGTTGAATGTATTGCCAGGTGTAGTCTTTGGTTTTGGAGTTTTGCAGAATTTCCAGAATTTTCTGAGCGTTAGCATTGAGGAAAATTTCTCCACCTGTGGGTATTGCTGTTTCGATGATGCGGATGCGTCGTTGACTACGTTTGAGTAACCCTGGTGGTAAAGCAGTCCGAATTACTTTAATAAGTGGTGTTTGATAATAAATGGCGACTTTTTCCAGCAGTTCCCAATAAGTGGCAGGGAAAAAACCTCTCGTAATAATGTCTGATACATTTTTGACGCGATCGCTACTTAAACCTTCTGGCAGTTGGGACGTTTTGCGGATAGCGATCGCTCCTACTTGTTGTTTGCCAAATGGTACTACTAAAATATCTCCAGCTTGAATATCCAAATCGGGAGGTATTTTGTAGGTAAATAATTTTTCCTCCTCTTCAGTATCATCTGTTGAAGTTTGGAAAGGGACATCCACTAAGACTTCTACCCACTCTTGCGACTCTGGGGAAATATTTTGATAAGATGACCCAGGTTCAGCTAGGATAGGTTTTGATGGTGTTTGGACAGAGTAGGACATTGGCAAAATTAATTAAGGGACAAATTCAGAAGTTAGAAGTCAGAAGTTTTTTGAAGTTAGAATTCAGAATTCAGAAGTTAGAACTCGCTTAATCCCTGTTTGATAGTCAGAATTCAGCTATAGCAATCCTAAACGATTCGTAAAAAAAACTGTAGGGGTTTGGTCACCAAATCTCATTTTTGCTTGGGTTTGGTATCCAAACTCTTATGATAAAATGTTACAACCTATTATAAGATTGCTATATAATAAATCTCCCAATCTTTACAGACTTATAGTTTTTCTAAGCGACTTATTGAGTAAGCTAGTACATCATTAATATAAAAATTTATAATGTACAGATATAGCAATCCTCTAATATATTTGTGTATAAGAATCTCACTGCTTTTAGGGAATAGGCAATAGGCACTCTTGCAATAGGTAAGACTTTCGGAGTTTATTTCTAGTTTTTTATTACCCGCAACCTATTTAGAATTGCTATATTAGTATTAGACATCTCTATAAACTAAGTTTTAGCAATAAATTACTAAAGTTTTAAAATTAACTTTCGGAGATATTTATTGTATCTTAAACTGGAGAAAAACCATGTATTAAAATAGCAATTGGAGCGGAATCCTATGGATTCAATCTTAAGGAAGTGGTCAAACAAAACCTACAAAATAAAGGTATAGAAGTAGAAGATATTGGTATCAAGAATTCCACCCAAGAAACACCTTATTATGAGATAGCTGCTCAAGTCTCAAAAATGGTAGGAAGTCAACAAGTAGAACCTGGAATCCTTGTATGTGGAACAGGTATGGGAATGGCTATTATTGCTAATAAATATCCTCATGTCTATGCAGCAGTCTGTGAAAATAGTTTTGCTGCCGAAAAATCACGTTCAATTAATAATTCTAACGTCCTAACTTTAGGTGGGTTTGTGACTACTCCCCTAGTTGCTCAAGAAATTGTAGATGTTTGGTTAACCACTGAATTTAAACAGGGATGGGAACCTGATATTCAAGAATGGTTGGAAAATTCCATGAAAGATATTGCTAAAATAGAAAAACAACAATTTGGAAATTAATTAGAAATTAATCATAAAATGAAAGAATTTGAAGGAAAAGTTGCCCTAATCACGGGAGGAAGTTCTGGAATTGGTAGAGCTACTGCTTTAGCATTTGCTCAGAAAGGAGCCAAAATAGTTATTGCTAGTCGTAGGGAAAAAGAAAGTCAAGAAACAGTGGCAATGATTAAAGAAATTGGCAGTGAAGCTATCTTTGTAAAAACAAATATTAGTCAAGCTATTGAAGTTGAAAATTTAGTTAATCAAACAATTAATACTTATGGTCGTCTAGATTACGCCTTCAATAATGCAGGTGTAGAAGGGATATTAGGACCTAGTATTGAACAAACTGAATCTAACTGGAATCATATCATTGATATTAACCTCAAAGGAGTTTGGTTATCAATGAAATATCAAATTCCTGAAATGTTAAAAAATGGTGGGGGAGCGATAGTAAATAATACTTCTGTAGCAGGATTAATTGGTATAGCTAATTTTTCAATTTACTGTGCTAGTAAACATGGTGTAATAGGGTTAACAAAAGCTGTTGCTTTGGAACAAGCAACAGCGGGTATTAGAATTAATAGTATTTGTCCTGGTTTAATTCAAACAGATATGGCATACCGTATTATTGGCAAGGATGATGATAGTAAATTTAAAGCACAATTTATGGCAGCACACCCTATTGGTCGTTTTGGTAAATCAGAAGAAATAGCTAATCCTGTTGTTTGGTTATGTTCCGATGCAGCTAGTTTTATTACAGGTCATTCCCTCACAATAGATGGTGGTTATACAGTACAATAGTTGCAGTTATATTCCCTGCTTAAGCTAGGGTATTTTATGAAGGAATTTTGTCAGAAAGTATTTTGGAAGAAGGAAGAAATATTGAATAAAAAAAAGGAAAAAATGATCGAGATAACTGTATAAAATAAATTGGATAAGGTATTTTTAAGCGTCTCTGATAGAGATGCACCTTTTTGTAGTTCTTTTTTGAAACTGGTATGATTCGACCTTTGTACCTTAGAGGCAAAATCAAGTAACAATATTTGCTCATTAAATCAATAATAGGGGCAGGTTTTTGATTAAATTTTTATCAAAAAAAGCCCCAATGATAATTGTTTAATTATTGAATAACTATTTAATCATAACTTAAGTTTGCCATTAATTCTGGCGTTAAAACCATATACTTCACGTCTCCCAACAAAAGGTACTAAAATTACTTCTCGCTCATCCCCTGATTCAAATCTAATGGCAGTACCAGCAGGAATATCCAGACCCATTCCTTTTGCCAGTTCCCGGTCAAAATTCAAGGTATTATTAACTTCATAAAAGTGGAAATGGGAACCAACTTCAATCGGGCGCTCGCCTGTATTTGCTACTACTAATTTAATAGTAAATCGATCTACATTTAATTCAATTTATCCCTCGGAAATAATCATTTAATCTAGAATCATAATTAAATTCAAAAGTTAAAATTCAAAAGTTAAAAGTAATCTCCTCAAAATTATAGCTTTTAAAGTCTAAAGTTAAAAGTAATCTCTTCAAAGACTAAGTTTTTCCTGGAGAAATGCGCGGAAGTGATTAATTTTGATTGATAAATTTATTACTTCCTATTCCCTAATTTTTAACGAATAGGATTAGGTATAGTCACTAATTTTGTACCATCAGGAAAAGTAGCTTCTACCTGAACTTATTGCACCATTTCTGGGATACCTTCTCTGACATCATCTCGCCCTAATAAGGTTGTACCAAAACTCATTAATTCGGCGACAGTTCGACCTTCTCTAGCACCTTCTAAAATTGCTGCGGAAATATAAGCAACTGCTTCTGGATAATTCAATTTTCCACCTTTTTATTTCCGGCGTTATGCTAATAAAGCAGCGGTAAAAATTAATAATTTATCTTTTTATTGGGGGTGTTAATTGCATAGTTTTTGGGTGCATCTCAATGCAAGAAGAAAGCCAAAAATTTCTTGCTTTTAGGGAACAGGGAATAGGAAAAAAGTATTTTTGCAAATATGAGATGCACCCTAGTTTTTTTTGATATAGCAATATGAAATAATTTTAGAAAAAAAACTTTAGGGGTTTGGTTTTTTCATCCCATTTTTACTTAGATTTGGAGACCAAACTCCTACGATCAAATATTACAACATAAGCACGGATTTCTATAGTTATTTCAGTAAAAATTTTATCATTTTTATAGCTATAAAATTAAATTTATGGAATTTACGAACCAAAACAAGAAACCGGGTTTATTGCCTTGATTATTAAAACCACAAAATTGCGCTGATAAACCCGGTTTGTGGGTGAGTATTAATTTAGTTAATTTACAAATAATCTAAATATTGTTGTTTTAATTTTTGGATTTTCTACGTCTAGGAATTAGGGGAGGTTCTTGAGGTTGATATGATTTTAAACTTTCATCTCCTGTCAAAATTTCCACCTGGTTTCCTAACCTACTATAACGGTCAGCAATCTGTTTAATTGTAGCATCTCCCAATGCAAATCCTTGACTAGCAAAATTAGGAAATTCATCAGCTAACTGCTTCAAATTTTTGGCATCCCAGAAAACAGACTGTGTTGTAAATGCTGCCCAAGGAGTTTGATGATATGCTGTTAATTTGATCATATTTGCTAATTCTTTAGCTATTTCATAACCCTTTGTCGGTGCTTGAGCAATATGATTACCTGTTTCAATAATTGCTGCTAAAGGTAAAATAAATGTAGTATTTGCTTTTTCCTCCTTTTTCAATTTTTCATCTACTTGAATTTTATTCCAATTATTAGTTTCAGATCCACAGGTTTCTTTCCCAGGTACTCCTAAATAAACACATAGAATAGAAGTATCAATAATCAGCACTTTTTTCATATTATTTAATCTGCTTTGAGACTTTTTTCAATCAAACCTTTACTAACAATTGTGCCTAAATTTCCTGATGCCATTAACTTCGGTAAATCATCAATATATTCTAAGGGAATTAACTGACTTTCTCCAGTTTTTTTATCTCGATAAGCTACCATGACAAAAGGAATAAAATCTGGAGTTAGTTCATCTAATAAAGCAGGATTATGGGTTGTAACTAAGACATCTATTTGGCATTTTTTCCCAATTTCTCTTAACATTTCTAGTAGTAATCCGGCGCGGGAAGGATGTAAACCATTATCTACTTCTTCTATAACAATTAGACTTTTTTCTGGTTGAGCTAGCATTGCGGTTAAAATTGCTAAAAATCGCAAAGTTCCATCTGACATTCCACTAGCATCAACTATTATTTGTTCTTGGTTATAATGCCAGATTTCTTCACAATAAAGCATGGCATCTTTGCCTAATCTTCCGACAGGTTCAGACCATACTTTTCGCATATCTCCTTCTGGTAGTTTTGCCAAATATTTTAATAAATTTTCTTCTACTTCAGCTTTTTGTTTTTCTGGCAATGCTGCTAAAACTCCCGCAATATTAGAACCATCTCTTTCTAACTTTTTTGATAGAGGTGAATAATCCCGCATTTGCGAAGGTATTGGATTTAATATCAAAATATCTTTGAGATTATTCGGAACTATACTTTGGGCATATAGCATTTGATGAATATTATCAAAATTATAGAAAGGAATGTCTTTTGCAAGATTACCTAAAGAAGGTTTAGGATTAGGAAAAATTTTTTCCATAACTTCTTTACTGGGTTCATAACGATCAAATATTATCCCATTTTTGGAAGGAGCTGAAAGGATAAAAAAAGGTTTATTAGATGAATTACTATCTGAGATATTTTGACTATCAACCAAAGTTAAAGATTCATCTACTACTTGCACAAGAGGAGTAATTTCTAAAGTAATTTTATAAAGATAATCATCCCCTTCATCTTTCCCATCTACTAATACTTGAAAACTAAATTTTGTTTCTGGTTTTCTAGCTGCCCACTCAATTCCTCCTCTAATACCTATTAATACTGTTTCTACTGAAGGAGTTTGCATAATACCATTCAGAAAATCTAAGGCATCTACAATATTAGATTTTCCACTGGCATTTGTACCAATTAAAACTGTTAATGGGTCTATATATAATTCTGCATGACGGAAACTTTTCCAGTTTTCCAAGGTTATTTGTTTTAACATAAAGCAATCCTTATTTATCTCTTCCTTTTGACTTGATTTGTGCTTCTGAAATTATTGGTTAATGACTCTTTTGTTTCCTTTTTCCTTCGACTCGATTTTCTTGTACTTCAACAATTGAGTATCAGGGAAAATTTTCCAGTTTTTTTGATTGACATTAGACACTCTTCAGAAATTTCTCATTCATTGGTTGATTTTCAAAACTTGACATGATACTATAAGCATAATGGAAAAGGTGCGCTCATATATACTCATCACTGGCCTTGGATTTTTCAGATATTTTCATACCCTCTATAAAGACAGAAAATTTTCCAGTTTTTTTGATTGACATTAGACACTCTTCAGAAATTTCTCATTCATTGGTTGATTTTCAAAACTTGACATGATACTATAAGCATAATGGAAAAGGTGCGCTCAGATATACTCATCACTGGCCTTGGATTTTTCAGATATTTTCATACCCTCTATAAAGACAGAAACTTTTCGAGTTTTTCTGCCGTTATTCGCTTTCACATCAAGCAATCCTTATTTATCTCTTCCTTTTTCCTTCGACTCGATTTTCTTGTACTTCAACAATTGAGCATCAGGGAAAATTTTCCAGCTTTTTGATTGTTGCGGTCGAGCAAATAGATTGACATTAGACACTCTTCATAAATTTCCAAAAAAGTGGTTGATTAAAAAAAACTTGACATGATACTATAACCATAATGGAAAAGGTGCGCTCAGATATACTCATCACTGGCCTTAGATTTTTCAGATATTTTCATACCCTCTATAAAGACAGAAACTTTTCTGGTTTTTCCAAGTTATTCACTTCCACATCAAGCAATCCTTATTTATCTCTTCCTTTAGACTTGATTTTTGCGAATCAAATTATTTGCTAATTACTCTTTTGTTTCCTTTTTCCTTCGACTCGATTTTCTTGTACTTCAACAATTGAGCATCAGGGAAAATTTTCCAGCTTTTTGATTGTTGCGGTCGAGCAAATAGATTGACATTAAACACTCTTCAGAAATTTCTCATTCATTGGTTGATTAAAAAAAACTTGACATGATACTATAAGCATAATGGAAAAGGTGCGCTCAGATATACTCATCACTGGCCTTAGATTTTTCAGATATTTTCATACCCTTCTATAAAGACAGAAACTTTTC
>NZ_JAAHHT010000276.1 GCF_010672085.1 Okeania sp. SIO3I5 | reverse complement strand
AAACATCACATCTTGAGCCTGATTATTTAAACTGCCATACCGACATAATTGTCCCCAATAATAAGCATCTATTTCTAAATCGGGAGCTAATTTTTGTGCTTCATCATAAAGACTAATTGCCTCTTCTATTTTTCCCTGTTGTGCGAGTATTTTTCCCTTTGTAACCTTCCTAGAAGCAGCACCAGAAGCAGCAAATTTTTTCGCTACAAGTTGGGGATCTGTTTCTTGAGTTTCTGTATCAGGATCGAGGTCAATTTCTGGTTCCAATTTTTGGGCTTGCTCATAAAGACTAATCGCCTTTTCTATGTTCCCCTCTTGTGCCCAATTTTTCCCCTCTTTTAGTTTGCCAGTAGTAAAGAATTTATTCGCCACAACTTTCGGGTCTGTTTCTTTAGTTTCTGAATCAGGATCGAGGTCAATTTCTGGTTCCAATTTTTGGGCTTCCTTAAAGATAGAAATTGCCTTTTCTATGTTCCCCTCTTGTGCCTGTATTTTTCCTTTTTCAAGCTTGCCAGGAGCAGCAAATTTGTTCGCTACAAGTTCGGGATCTGTTTCTTGAGTTTTTGCATCAGGGTTGAGGTTAATTTCTGGTGATAATTCTTGGGCTTTTTTCAAAACAGAAATTGCTGTTTTTATGTCTTCTTTTTCCGCTTTTTCCGCTATATTTTTAGCTTCTGCAATTAGACTAAGATGAACCGGAAGTTCATCGCAAGTTTTCTCATATTTATCCAAGCTACTGTTCGTATACTGCTGCCATTCCTCTGCTGTTAAATTCCGACCAAGACGGCGACAAGCTTCTGTCATTAAATCTTCTGTCATTACCCGATGCAGGTAAGTGCCTGAGTTGCTGCCAGTAACAATGGTTTTGCCGTCGGGGCTGAATGCTACTGCATATACTGCGCCCTGGTGGTTGAGGGTAGCTATGGCATTGCCCTTAATATCCCACATTCTGGCCGTTTGGTCGTTACTGGCAGTAGCAATAGTTTTGCCATCCTTGCTCAAGGTGACGGCATTTACTGAGTTCTGGTGGTTGAGAGTAGCGATCGCTTTGCCGCTTTCCGCATCCCAGAGGCGGGCGGTTTGGTCATTACTGGCAGTAGCAATAGTTTTGCCATCCTTGCTCAAGGCTATTGCTGTTACATAGTCCTGGTGCTGGAGGGTAGCGATGAGTTTATGAGTAGCAGCATCCCAGAGCCGGGCAGTGTTGCCACCAGCAGTAGCAATAGTTTTGCCATTACTGCTGAAGGCAACTGGCGATACTGAGTCTTGGTGGTTGAGGATAGCGATGGATTTTTGAGTAGCAACATTCCAGAGCCTGGCGTTTCCGTCCATGCTGCCAGTAACAATAGTTTGACTATCGGGACTGAAGGCGACTGCATGTACTTGGTGCGGGTGGATCAGGATAGCGATCTCTTTGCCAGTAGCAGCATCCCAGAGGCGGGCAGTATGGTCATAACTGGTAGTAGCAATGGTTTTGCCATCGGGGCTGAAGGCCACTGCATCTACCTGACCTTGGTGGCGGAGGTTAGCGATGAGTTTTCCAGTAGTAGCATCCCAGAGACCGAAGGTATGGTTAGAACCTCCCGTAACAATGGTTTTGCTGTCGGGGCTAAAGGCTACTGTATTTCCTGAACTTTGGTGCTTGAAGGTAGCGACTTCTTTGCCTGTGGAAGCATCCCAGATGCGACTACCATTAGCAATAGTTTTGCCATCGGGACTGAAGGCTAGTAAATAAGAAGAGTCTTTCAGGGTAATCATGCCATTACCAGCAGCAGTCTGCCAGAGGCGGGCAGTTTTGTCATCACTTGCAGTAAGAATTATATGGCTCTCAGAGCTTTTGTCATTTGGTTGCGGAGAAAAAGCGACTGCATTTACTGAGCCTTGGTGGCTGAGGGTAGCCATGCTATTGCCAGTAGCAGTATCAAATAGTTGGATAGTATTGTCATCACTAGCAGTCGCAATAATCTTACTGTCGGGGCTGAATGCCACTGCATTTATATTGCCTTGAGGGTTTAGAGTAGCAGTGGTTTTGTTATTTCGGATTTCGACAATATCCTCACCAACAACAGCAAAGATTTCGCCGTCGGGGCTATAAACCAAATCTTTTATAGGTTCCACATTGCCTCCATATTGGTAGATACCAGAAACAATATCCGAATGGTAGACGGTATTTTTGGTAGCAGTAAGAATTTTTTTGCCGTCGGGACTGAAGACGACTACATTTAAAGTGCCTTCTATCCAAGCTTCCTTGTGATCGATGGTGTTCTTGAGTTTCCCAGTAACAGCATCCCAAACCTTGGCAGTGTTGTCATCACTAACAGTACCAATATTTTTACCATCAGGACTAAAAGCTACTGCATTGACAATACCCTCATGTTCGAGGGTAAATTTGACTTTTCCAGTAGCAGTATCCCAAACCTTGGCAGTTTTGTCTTCACTAGCAGTAGCAATAGTCTTACTATCAGGACTGAAAGCAACTGCATTAATACCCTGTTGTTGGAGGGTAAATTTGGCTTTACCAGTAACAGCATCCCAGAGACGGGAGGTTTTGTCTTCACTGAGAGCAACAATAGTCTTTCCGTCGGGGCTAAATTCTACTTTCTTGACAATATCTTTATAGTTCAGGGTAGCGATGGGTTTCTGAGTAGCAACATCCCAGAGCTGAGTAGTTTTGTCATCACTAGCAGTAGCAATAGTCTTACCATCGGGACTCAAAGCTACTGCAAGTACCTTACCCTGATGCAGGAAGTCGTAAAGGCCATCGGGCAGTTGAGGTAGTCCCTTGCGGATAGCTCCATCTGCCTCATTATAAGGTATATCTAAAAGCTGACCGCCTAAGAATTTATTGAGAACTTTCCCCAACCAAGAATCTAGAAATTTTTGAGCGTCTTTGACTCTCTCCATTGATTCGACTCCCAGCAAAACGCTTGTGTTGTAAAGTTTCTCACTTCTTGGTCTCTGTGCTTGAATCGCAAACTTATCAGCAGAAGAGACGTTACTCTTATATTGAGCTATCCCTTGCTGAACCAAAGCATAGGCAGCTCCTCCAATCATTAAAACCGAAAAAAACGATAAAAATATATTCAACCGTTGAGTTGACCTCCGAGCTTTTTGCTCCTGTTCCAATTCCCTTTTTTTCCGTTCTTCTTCTTCAACTTCCCAACGCTTTCTCAACTCCTGACTCGCCCTGACAAACTCACAAGCAAACCCATCCAACAAACCCATATCCCCATACTTTGTCACATATTCTTCTGCCTTTATTAACTGCCTTTCTCGCCACAACCAATCATCTTTTTCTCCCTGTTTTTTCCATTCTTTAGCATCAGCTTCTATCTTCCTTTCTAATGGCAAAGCCTCTTGATATTCTTCCACCCAATTTCTCAACTTTTCCCAACTTCTGATTAACTCTTCGTGAATCACATCTAATAATGTTCCTGCCTCTGACTTATCTTTAGTTATTAACCGATTATTTTGGTCTGCCAATTTATCACTCACCTCTAACAACAGCTCTAAACTATGTAGTTCATTTGGCAAATCTTCTAAAATTACTCGCCGACGAGTATCTGTTACTTTATCTGAATTAATCGACTCATGCCCAGGCTGTACTAATTCTAAAAATATCCTCTTCGCTACCGACTTTTCTGACTTATTCAAACTCTCAAAAACTTCATTCGCTCGCTTTGTCAAAGTACCCTTAATTCCACCAAACTTTCTATAAGTTGCCAGAGTCAAATACTTACTTTTCTCTTCCCCTTGAGTCGCATATTTCCACAGTGCATCCAGAGTATATTGCAGCAGAGGTAAACTACCTGGATTACGCAAAAAGTCTTCCGTCATTTGCGCAACTAATCCAGCTTCTACTCCCATCCCCACTAATTCAGCCGGCTTTTTAATTGCCTCCTCTATTTCTGATTTTTCCAGAGGCGTTACTAATAATTGATGCTCCTTAATTTGAGTTGCCAAACCTGGATATTTTGAACATTGGTCGAGAAAGTCCGCCCGCATTCCTAAGATTAAACAAAACTTCTTTTGAATCGCTTCATTTTCTATAGCATCTAAAAAACAATCAAAAAATTCTTGTCGTTTTTCGTGAGTTTCACACAGAGTAAAAGATTCCTCAAATTGGTCGATTACCATGATGACTCTTTCAGCTTCTACTGACTGAATAAACTCGATTAATTTCTCAGTTAAATTCTCTGGTTTTTCCCCTTCTATATTATCGGGATTATTTAATTTATGAGGTACAGTTTTGAATCCCCCCCCGCCCCCCTTTGTAAGGGGGGAGTCTTCAATTTTCCCCTTTGTCAGGGCAGAACCTTCAAAGTCTTCTCCGCTATCCTTTATCAGGGCAGAGCCTTCAAAGTCTTCCGCAGTCTCCCTTTCTAAGGAGGCCGCCTTCAAAGTCCCCCTTTCTAAGGGGGATTTAGGGGGATTATGATTATCCCCTCCGCTGTCCTGTTTCAGGGGGGAGCCTTCAAAGTCCTCCGCAGTCTCCCTTTCTAAGGAGGCCGCCTTCAAAGTCCCCCTTTCTAAGGGGGATTTAGGGGGATTATGATTATCCCCGACCCTCTCCTGTGTAAGAGGAAAGCCTTCAAAGTCTTCCGCAGTCTCCCTTTCTAAGGAGGCCGCCTTCAAAGTCCCCCTTTCTAAGGGGGATTTAGGGGGATTGTCATTATCCCCTCCGCTGTCCTGTTTCAGGGTGGAGCCTTCAAAGTCCTCCTGTGCCGCCTTGTTAAGGGCAGAGCCTTCAAAGTCCTCCCTTGTCGCCTTTTCTAAGGAGGCCGCCTTCAAAGTCCCCCTTTCTAAGGGGGATTTAGGGGGATTTATAATTGCCTGTTGCAGATTTTCCAGAGGAGTTGCAGTGGGAGTAAAAGGATTTAGATATTGCCATCTATCACTTCCTGAAATTTTCTGCCCCCGCTTCAATTGATATAATAAACCTGCTCTTAATAAGGATGATTTTCCACTGCCGGAAGCTCCTAATACGGCAATAAAATTATGAGTTCTGATTCTGTCAATTAATTCATCTGTTAGTCTAGTTCTGCCATGAAAAAATACCCCATCTTTTTCCTGTTCTGTAAAATAAGATAAAGCACGATAAGGAGGAGTATTTTGCCAACGTTCATCTATAGGTTCAGTCGGAGTATTAGTTGTTAAAATAATCGCATCTCCTGAATTATGAAATACAGGAGCTTGAGCAGTATCCAGCATATTCTTTTTGATATAATCTGCCAAAATATAGTTAGTTATCCAACCATCAATCGAATTTTCTGGATTTAAACCTTTGAGTAATCTAGACGTAAACATACCATGTGTTCCGTCTAGTTTTTCCATACTTGTTTCAAAAGAACGAGATGCAGTAATAAAGCAACGACTTATTTCTTTTCCACTACCTGGATCTGCTTCTTCAAAGTTTAATAATTCTCCACTAAAACAACAGTCTAACCACACTATTTGTTTTTTGACTGGACTATTTTTTAATAATTCTTTGAACCAATTTAAAGAAATACCATATTTCTCGTTTTTGAGTTGAGCATCACTGGTGACTAAAAATCCTTCTCGAATACCCCCTTTTGTGGTTACATGACCATGTCCAGCAAAGAAGAATAAAGCTACATCAGGAATTTCATTTTTGGACATAGGATTAAATAAATTACTAATCCGTGTTTCGAGGTCTTGGCTTTTGACTTTGCCATTTAAAAGAAATCTTTCTTTCCCTTGTTCATCATAATCTTTAGGCAAACGTTGCACATGAAATTTGCCATACTTTTCTAATATTTCAGAAATGGCTTTAGCATCATTAACGGGAGCTTTGAGGTTTAAACTTTTCTCATATATGTGGTTATTAATTCCTACAACTAAGGCTTCTATACGCATAGTTAAAAATATTTAATACTAAGACTTTTCTTTTCTATTATAATCTTGGGTTATAATAATGTCGAGTTATTCCTCAACTTACAGCAGTTCCGGTTGTTATGAGGTACACTAATCGCGGGCAAGATGCCTGCACTACAATATTTTCACCATTTACCTTGTACATCATTTGCTCTAAATCTGCTGTATCATATATATGTGGGGAATAATTCCTAAAGTCCAAACTAATAAACTGTTTGTCAACTCATAAAAACCTCTCTCAAAACATCTCTATTAGGAGGATAAATGCTTTGAGACTGCCATTGATCCCACCCCTTTCAAATCTGGAATAGGGGGTATAAAAAAGGAGAAAAGAGGGTTGGGTTTTTAGGATTAATCGGTTCCATACAGCAGTTCTCAAACAGCTTCTCAAAGCATTAGTTTGACTACAGAAAAAATAAATTACAAAAGGATACTAAACATGGACAATTTAATGAACCAAGACAAATTCTTATTATCTCTGATGTTTGCCATTCAAGAGTTAGATTTAAGTTCAGAAGAAACAGAGCAACTCCACGATATTGGAGAACAATTAGCTGATGACCCCACAGCTTGGGAGATATATACTAAACCTATGGCAGAGGAAATAATTAGTAATAACTCATCTCTGAATAAAATCTTTCAAGATGTTCAGTCAAAACTAGAAAAAATTGACGAAATTCCTCAAGATTTTCTCCCTACTACTGAAGAGTTAGCAATAGCTAACCCGACAAAAAATCAACCCCAGGAACGTCCTATTCCCAGAATTAGTTCTGCTGATTTAAAAAGTAATGAAATTACCAATATGTGTATCGAAGTTCTATCATCGCCAGAGCCATCAGAAACAGCTAAAAAAGTTAGCAAGTTGGATAAGTTATTAAATTTAATTAGTCAAAATTAGTTAGATAATAAATAAATTATCAGGTGAAGGTTTATAATGAGGATTTGAATCCCCATTAATACGCACCACGCCCTTTTTTTAATAAAAAATAGACCTCTTGCAAAATTTTTAATTAAATTAATTAAGAGAGATAAAATCAACAATTTTTACCGAAAAATTTTGGTTTAAAGCCTCCCCTTTGAAGGGGATAATAAATAAAAATTTTCCTGATTAGTCAATCCTCTTCTTTTCAACAATTAATAATTATTAATTATTCATTATTAATTATTAATTGTTGAACCCCTATTCCCTATTCCCTGACTTATGCAAGAAGTCTAATGACAGGATTAGTTATACAATACCTGGTACAATTGAAGTCCAAACTTTATTTTGGATAGAAAACTAATAACTGTAATGACTAATATTATTAATCCCACAATTGACTTATTTCTCTATGATCTCAGAAACAGTCTCGGTGATGATGAAAAAGACATAGAAAAAAACCGCCAATATTTTTATCAAAAATTCCATCCAACTGTTCAGGAAAAATTAAAACAAGACAGACAAGACAGGCGAGAGAGACGAGGCAACAACGAAAATATAGAACCAGATTATGTTCACCTGCTTAATTCTTTTTTTACTTACTTAGATCCTGATACCCCCTTAGAAAATGGTTATTATTATCCAGTAAGATTAGGAGATAGTTATGGACTATTATTAGAAGTTGCTACACCCGACAAAAAAACACCAGAATATTTTGGCGAATTAAAAGCTAAAATTCAACAAAAATTAGGAGAAAATACTGCCAGATTAGGTCAGACATGGATGCTATCCACTTACCTACCTAATTCCTCAAAAACAACCCCAGAAGAAATAAAAGAAATTGCCGAAAAATGTTTAGAAGCAATTTTGCCCAATATAAAAAATCCAATGTTCAGTGAAGTATTTAATGGCAGAGGTGAATTTCTGGGAGCAACAATTTTTGAATATTCTGACAATAACTTAAAACCAGAAACTGTAAAATTAACAGACAAAGAAATTACTACCGTTGTTCAAAGTCAACATATTATTATTGCTATTTATCCAGACGCAGAAACATTCAACAAATTAGCTGATTTTTATGCAGACTGGATGCGGTTATTTTATTATCACCATAAAGTCGTTTGGGCGTACGGCCAAACTCGCATTTTAAGCAATGAAATTAAAGATAAATTTAGTCTAATTAAGACAACAATTGAATCTGTAGAAGCAAATATTACTCAAGGAAATAGACAAGTTAATAAGTTGGAAGAAATTAGTGATGTTCTGAGTAAATTCCAAGTTATGATTAATCAATATTCTAACCTCCTCAATAATTTAAAATTTCAACAAGGCACAATAGAAATAAATTTAAGTAATTACGACAAAAGATTACAAACTCTCCAGAAAAAAGCTAGAGAAAAAGTCACTATAAATAAAACAGAAATCGCATTATTTGAAGAATTTAGTAAATTAGTCAACGAAAAATATCTTTTGCAAATCACAAGAGATTTACAAAATTTTGACCAAGGATTGAAATTATTAGAAGGTAATATTAACGCTATCCGCAGCCAAGTAGAAATAGAAAAAGCTAAGAACGATCAGAACTTTCAAGAATTAATTTCTGTAGTAGGTACTGCAGTAGCTGTTGTTAGTTTTATGGGTGATGATCCCCAAAACAAATGTGAATTAATTCCGCTTCTATCTAAGAATTCTCCGGTTTGTGAAAATACATTGATATTAAAATTAATAATATTTTTTACTGCCAGTATATTTGTTTGGTTTTTCAGAAAATATATATTAAAGCGATCGTAAAGTTTGTCAAAATAATTAGTCAAATGTAGGCTCTGCTAAAACGAAGTGAAACCCAACAAAGCTTTATTTTTGTTGGGTTGCTGTTGAGTTATCCTCACAGAAAACAAGCTACTTTATACTTCTTAATCCGTATATCCGTGGCATAATCCGTGTGAGCGCATCAACCCAACCTACACCTTTTTTTGATTTGTCAAAATACACTATTGTACAAATTTATATTAGTTATTATTGGCAGTTTATTAGCTTGGTTTTTCAGAAGATATATATTAAAGCGATCGTAAAGTTTGTCAAAATAATTAGTCAAATGTAGGCTCTGCTAAAACGAAGTGAAACCCAACAAAGCTTTATTTTTGTTGGGTTGCTGTTGAGTTATCCTCACAGAAAAAAGCTAATTTATACTTCTTAATCCGTATATCCGTGGCATAATCCGTGTGAGCGCATCAACCCAACCTACACCTTTTTTTGATTTGTCAAAATACACTATTGTACAAATTTATATTAGTTATTATTGGCAGTTTATTAGCTTGGTTTTTCAGAAGATATATATTAAAGCGATCGTAAAGTTTGTCAAAATAATTAGTCAAATGTAGGCTCTGGTAAAACGAAGTAAAACCCAACAAAGCTTTATTTTTGTTGGGTTGCTGTTGAGTTATCCTCACAGAAAAAAGCTAATTTATACTTCTTAATCCGTATATCCGTGGCATAATCCGTGTGAGCGCCTTAACCCAACCTACGCTAATAAAAATTCCAATTCTTGATTAATTTCTGCTGATAAATTATTTAATAACTGCAACTTACTTCTTAACTTAATTACCTCTGGTGACTGCTGACTAACCGGAACTTTAATAACTTTTTCTGCTATTGCTTCATATTCTTCAATTGCTTTGAAAGTGACAGTGCTAAAACGACTTAAATAATCTCTAGCAGCATTAGCATAAGCTTGTTTTACTTGCTCTTTATAACTTGCTAAATTTTCCGATTTATTCTGTTTATTATCGCTCAAAAAATAGGTTGCTCCACCAACAACTGCAGCACCCATCGGACCTCCTAATAACCAACCTATTCCAGAGGCGATCGCTATATTTCTTAGACCTCCTGATTTTTGGGTTTCTGATGGGGGTGGGGGTGGCAAAAAAACCTTAGGAGCTTCAGGAAATGTAATTATTAATTCTTCTGTTTCTCCTAATTGAAAAAACTCAGCAGCTTTATCTACCCACTCACTAATTTCTTGTTTATATTTCAGTGCTTCTGGTCGAAATTTTTCCGACTCCCAAATATTAAAAGTTCTCTGTTCCAAAACTACAGCTAATTCAAATTGATACTTTGCCAAAAGATTAGTTAAATATAGCCAACTTTGGAAATTTGAACTACTTCTTTTAAAACCTTCTTTAATTAATTTTTCTGCCCGCTTTTGAATTTGAAACTTTTCACTTTTCTGCTCTTGAATAGCAATTAACTCTTTAGTTACCTCCTGAGCATTAACCTTAATTACTTGAGATAACTGAGAAGCGATCGCCCGTACTCTCGACAACTGAATATTTGTCTTTTCCCCAGAAATTTCAACAATACTTTGTAAAGCAGATTCAAAAGTAGCTAAACCTGTTGTTTGTGCCACAGAAACATCACCTTTTAACCGCCCTCGCAAAGCAGGCAAAGCATCAACCCGATACAAATTACTAATATTATCCGGCAGTTCCGAGCGAAAACTTTCTGCCACAAACCGCATTCTATTAGAAACTTCTTTTTGCTCCTCTGGCGTAAGTAAATTCATAAAATTAACCACAAAAACCACAGTCTTAATACCCCGTTCCCCCAACCAATCTCTGAGATTTTCTCGCTCACCCAAAGTCATCAAATTTCTAGCATCTAAAACCTGCACTACTAGATCGGCAGTTAATAATTTTTCCTGCACCAAAATATTTTGAGCTTCCCGATCATTAGTTCCTGGCAAATCTAAAAATTCTACCCCTCTTGCCAGAAAAGAATTAGGGCAATAAACCTCTACTGAAGTTACATCATCTCGCATTTGACGGTTATCATCTAGCACAGCATATTCTTTGAGAATATCTGTACCATTGGCATTAATGATACTCCCATCTTTCAACTGAATTCTTGTTTCTAACTCTTTGCCATATTTTACATAAATTGCCGCTCCAGTTGTGGGAATTAGATCGATAGGTAAAGTCCGTTCTCCTAACAAAGCATTTAGGAGAGTAGATTTACCATAATTAAACGGAGCAAAAACAGCTATTTTAAAAGTAGGGTTTGCCAGATATTCAGAGATAGAAATTACATCTTTTCTCAATTGAGAATCTGGCTCAAGTTCTAAAATTCCTAGAGCGGAATTAAAATAATTGATTAGGTTTTGGTAATTTTCTTTTTGTTGCATTTTAATTCAGTTATCAGCTTTTTCAGTTATCAGTTAGTAGTGACACAACGCGCGTTGTGTCACTACATCAGTTATCAGTACCTCCTGCTGAAGTTTCCTTTTTTATGTTAAAATTGTACCCCTAGCTTAAATATCTTAACATCCTATGAGTATTGTAATTCCAAATGAGATTATCAAAGCAACAGGAAAAAGTGAAAAATTGTTGCAACTAGAACTAGCAATTATCATGTTTAGAGACTATCAAATCAGTAGTGCAAAAGCAGCTAATTTTGCTAACTTATCTTTAATTGAATTTCGTCAAGAACTAGGTAAAAGAAATATTTGTGTGAATTATGATAGTTCGGATTTTCAACAAGAACTACAAACATTAAAAATATTGAGTGAACTATAATTTAGATTTCCCCATCCGATTTTGGGTTGGTTTGGTAGAGGTTTGCTCTACCAGAAAATTTGACAACCTCTGGAAAATTGCTATCCCAACTTAGAGAAATTATCCTCATCATTTTTGGCTTTCTTCCTACTTCCTTTTTCCTGACTCAATTTTTAATAAGAAAGTAATTTTCTAA
>NZ_JAAHHT010000275.1 GCF_010672085.1 Okeania sp. SIO3I5 | reverse complement strand
ATATAGAATCCGGTTATATAGTATATGTTCATTATTAAATCGGACAATCGGACCATCTCCCCCAACAATACACTCTTGTATTCAACTGGATTTGATATTACTCCTTACTCCTTACTCCTTACTCCTTACTCATTACTCATTACTCCTCAGTAATACGATAACTAATTACCCGGATTCTATATAAATCCTGTTTGTGGAGCATTTCCCTATAAGAAAAAGCCTTTGAAAGTCTACTGTTCCCAGTTAAGTGTTCCCTATTCACGCTTCGCGTAGCGCTATAAAATTTGGCTTGAAACTTAAGCAAAAACTACCAAGTAAGCATTCCGGTAACACTAACGATTCAAACAAAGAACTGTAAATATTTGTAATAGTTTGGAGTTTCGGCAACCAATAAAGTAAACTAGGCATAAATATTAGAAAAATTAGACTCAAGGAAAAAACAAGTCAATGATGGAGACAAAAACTATAAAAATTGCCAATTATCAAGCCCATGAACTCATCCACAAAAGCGAACGGACTCTAGTCTATCGCGGTCAAAATATCAAGAATGGGCAACCTGTAATCGTTAAATTAATGGGTCACGAATATCCTTCCTTTAACGAATTAGTGCAGTTTAGAAATCAATACGCCATTGCCAAAAATCTAGACATCCCTGGTATTGTCAAAGCTTACTCGCTCTTGCGTTACAAAAATGGCTATGCTCTAATTATGGAAGATATAGGCGGTATCTCTCTAGCAGAATATCAGCGCCTATTTTCTGTATCCATCGAACAATTTTGGGAAATTTCTCTCTCTCTAGCGGAAATTCTGCACCATCTGCATCAAAATCAAATTATTCATAAAGATATTAAACCAGCAAATATTTTAATTCATCCGGAAAGCAAGCAAGTAAAATTAATAGATTTTAGTATCTCATCGTTACTGCCGAAAGAACAAACAAGTTTGCAAACCCCCAATGTTTTAGAAGGAAGTCTGACTTATATTTCACCGGAACAAACCGGAAGAATGAATCGTGGGATAGACTATCGCAGTGATTTTTATGCTCTAGGAGTCACATTTTATGAATTAGTGCTGGGAATTCTACCTTTTACCAGTGATGACCCCTTAGAACTGATTCATGCTCATCTGGCCATCTCTCCAGACCCCCTGAATAAGTTTTTGGTATCAGAGGGTTATTTATGTCCGAAATCCCTATCAAATATTGTCCTGAAGTTGATGGCAAAAAATGCCGAAGAGCGGTATCAAAGTGCTTTGGGATTAAAAAATGACTTAGAAAAATGTAGAAAACAATGGGTGGAAACGGGTAAAATTGAAGAGTTTGAGTTAGGAGAGCAAGATAGGAGCGATCGCTTTCTCATCCCAGAAAAACTCTACGGTAGGGAAAAAGAAGTACAAACGCTTCTTGATGCTTTTGAAAGAGTAGTATCCCCCCTAACCTCCAATCCCCCCCAACCCCCAATCCCCCCCAACCCCCCTTTGAAAGGGGGGAAAAGGGGGAAGAAGGGGGGAAATTCAGAAATGATGCTGGTAGCGGGATATTCGGGTATTGGGAAAACAGCCGTGGTGAATGAAGTTCACAAACCCATTACCCGACAGAAAGGATACTTTATCAAAGGAAAATTCGACCAATTCAATCGCAACATTCCCTTTTCTGCTTTTGTCATCGCCTTTCGAGACTTGATGGCACAACTACTGGGAGAAAGTGATGCTCAATTACAAGAGTGGAAAGGGAAAATCCTAGAAGCAGTGGGAGAGAATGGGCAAGTTCTCATTGATGTCATTCCCAAACTCGAAAGAATTATTGGAAAACAGCCAAGCGTTCCCCTACTTGAAGGCAGTGCAGCCCAAAACCGCTTTAACCTCCTGTTTGAGAAATTTATTGCTGTCTTCAGCACCAAAGAACATCCCTTAACCCTCTTTCTTGATGACTTGCAATGGGCAGACTCGGCATCATTAAATTTGTTGAAAGTATTGATGGGAGACACTCGTACAGGGTATTTACTGCTGTTGGGAGCATATCGAGATAACGAAGTCTTCCCGGCTCATCCGTTGATGTTAACATTGGCAGAGTTGCAAGAACAACAAACAACAATTTCGACTATTACTCTCGCGCCATTGTCGTTCAGTCATATCAATCAATTGGTAGCTGAAACCCTTAGTTGCTCGGAGGAGATAGCTGCTCCCTTAACAGATTTAGTTTATCAAAAGACGAAAGGTAATCCCTTTTTTACCACTCAGTTCCTCAAAGGATTGTATGAAGATGAGTTAATTACCTTTAATCAAAATTTGGGATATTGGGAATGCGATTTGGTGAAGGTGCGAGAAGCCGCTCTCACTGATGATGTGGTGGAATTTATGGCCTCCCGGTTGCACAAGTTCTCGTCAGAAACGCGAGAGGTGTTGAAGTGGGCGGCTTGTATCGGCAATCAATTTGACTTACAGACTTTAGCAATTATTTGTGAAATCCCTTCGGAGGAAGTCGCTGCCAATCTGTGGAGTGCCCTGCGAGAAGGATTGATTTTACCAAAAAGCGAAGCCTATAAATTTTTTCAAGAATGGGAAAAAGAGGAGGATAATGCTGAGGGGATTACAGTAGGGTATCGTTTCTTGCACGATCGCGTTCAACAAGCTGCTTATTCTCTAATTCCCGAAGCTCGAAAACAGCAAACTCATCTAACTATTGGGCGATTAATGCTCGGAAATACATCAGAGGAGAACTTAGAAGACAAAATTTTTGAGATTATCAATCATCTGAATATGGGAGTCGGTTTAATCGCCACAGATGAGGAGAAAAAACAACTGTGCAAGTTAAATTTACAAGCAGGACGCAAAGCCAAAAATGCAACTGCTTACAAAGCAGCTATTGAATATTTGTTGTTAGGAATCGAATTATTGACCGAAAATAGTTGGGACTACGATTATGAAATGACCCTAGCACTCTATGATTTGGCTACTGAGTGCGCTTATCTCAATGGTGACTTTGAAAAAATGGAGCAGTTGGCAGAGGTGGGACTGAACAATGCTCGCGCCTTGCTCGACACCATCAAACTTTATGAGGTGAAAATTCAGGCATTAGAAGCTCGCACTCGCTTTCAGGAAGCCATTGATACCGCTATGATAGTTTTGGAAAAACTGGGAATTCGCGAGTTTCCTCAAGAACCAGATGACTCAGATATCGAGCTTTGGTGGAATGAATTAAAAGCAAATTTGGGCGATCGCCATCCAAGCACCTTAGCAGAACTTCCTGTAATGTCAGATCCTAATATGCTGGCAGCCATAAGACTTCTGTCCTACTTGATTCCTACTGCTCACAAATACAAGCCAATGTTGATGGTATTAATTACTTTTGAGCAAATTAATTTATCGCTGCGGTACGGTAATTCACCTGTTTCTGCTAGTGGGTATTCCTTTCAAGGTTTTTTGTTATGCAACAATTTTGGTGAGGTCGAACAAGGATATCAATTCGGTAAACTTGCACTCCAACTGAAACCACAGAGTGATTCAGTTGCTTATGGTCGTGCTTTTTTTATGATGTTTGGTTTTATCCAGCATTACAAAGAACACTTAAGAAATAGCATCAAAAATCTCAAAAAATCCTATGCAATTTGTTTGGAAGTTGGAGACCTTGAAGTTGCAGGGTATTCGCTAGCCTTTTACTCATTATATAGCTATCTGAGCGGCCAAGAATTATCTGAGCTGGCAAAAGAAATGTCAGTTAATAGTAAAGCCGTCGAACGCATGAACAAGGAAACTTCTAAGCACTGGATCGATATTATTCGTCAGATGGTAGATAATTTGTTGGGTCGCTCTCAAAATCCTTGCGTCATCATCGGTGAAGCTTATGATGAAGAAAAAATGCTGCCTCTTCGCAAGCAAGCTAATGATTTGACAACACAAGGTTATTTTTACGTTGCTCGGGTATTTCTTTGCTATTTATTTCAAGACTGGAATGGTGCATCTGAGAGTCTTGAAAATGCAGAAAAATGCTTGGCAGGTGCTGCTGGAACGCCCTTGGTAACTCTCTTTTACTTTTATCAATCTCTGGTGATATTAGCCGAATTAGCCTCGCAACTAGAAAGCGAATGCCAAAATAAACTGGAAAAAATTGCAGCCAATCAGAAGATATTGAAGAATGCAGCAACTTATGCCCCAAGCAATTATTTGCACAAATGGCATTTGGTTGAAGCCGAAACATACCGGGTGTTGGGCGATAAAACCGAAGCAATGGAACTATACGATCGCGCCATTGCTGGAGCCAAAGAAAACGAATACATTCAAGAAGAAGCCCTTGCCAACGAACTCGCGGCTCAATTTTATCTTGATTGGGGTAAAGAAAAAATAGCGTCCACTTACATACAACAAGCCTATTATTGTTATGCTCAGTGGGGAGCAAAAGCTAAAACCAACGACCTCGAAAAACGTTATTCCCAACTGCTATATCCTATTCTCCAACGGCAACAATTGACGTTGATTGCCAACGATACAATAGCAAATCTTACTAAAGGAACGGTTGCCAATACCAGTACCTCCACTGGAAAACTATTAGATTTAGCCAGTATAATGAAAGCATCCCGTAGTCTTTCCCAAGAAATTAAGCTTGAGTGCGCCATTGCCAACTTTATGCAAGTTATCCAAGAAAATGCTGGTGCCGAGACCGTTGCATTAATGTTATTCCGTGAGGGAACCTTAATCATAGAAGCCAAGATTGCTGACGGACAAACTAAATCCATAGAGAGCATTCCCGTTGAAGACAGTTTAGAAGTCCCCTTGGCGATCATCAATACTGTCAAACGCACTCGAACCTTTCTGCTCTTAGATAATGGTGCAAGGGAGACTGACTATGTACGAGATAGGTATATCAAAGAAAATCAACCTCGTTCTATTTTATGTTTACCTCTGTTGGAACGCGGACGATTCATTGGGATTGTTTATCTTGAAAACAATCAAACAATAGGTGCTTTTACCCCAGTTCGGGTGGAAGTGCTGGAATTGCTCTGCGCTCAAGCTGCTATTACCCTGGAAAATGCCCGCCTCTACCAACAAGCAGAACAAGCACTGCAATTGGAACGAGAACTACACGACTTGCAACAAACCCAACTCCAATTGATTCAAAGTGAGAAAATGTTTAGTTTGGGTCAAATGGTGGCAGGAATTGCCCACGAAATCAATAATCCCATAAGTTTTATTCATGGAAATATTACCTATGCTAACAAATATATGGAAGAAGTGCGGGAATTACTTGACCTTTATCAAAGTTACTATCCTCAACCACACCATGATATTCAAAGAGCAATAGAGGCGATGGATTTAGAATTCTTGGGGGAGGACTTTGAAAAGCTATTGAAATCAATGCAAACAGGAAGCGATCGGATCAAAAATATCGTGACATCCCTACAAAATTTTGCACGTCTGAATGAGTCAGAATTCAAATATGTCGATTTCCATAAAGGGATTGAAAGTACCTTGACGGTTTTACAACATCGGTTGCAAAAAAAGGAAAAACGAGCAGAAATTAAAATAGTTAAAGACTATGGAGAATTACCATTAGTCCAATGTTATGCCGGACAATTAAACCAAGTGTTTCTGAATATACTTAATAATGCCATTGATGCTTTGGAAGAATGTTCGCGTCCTGATTCTCTAACTCTTCGCATTAGTACAGAAACGGATGGAAAACAAGTGATGATTGCGATAGCGGACAATGGGGCCGGGATGAACGAAGAAACGCAAAAGCGACTTTTCGATCCTTTTTTTACGACAAAAGAAGTAGGGAAAGGGACGGGATTGGGGTTAGCGATCGCTCATCAGATAGTAACAGAAAAACACGGTGGTCAGATTACCTGTAATTCTACAGTTGGGAAAGGTACAATTTTTACCATTGTGATTCCTAGATAAAATCTAAATTTCAACCCCCTTCTATGGCTATACTTTCAGAAAAAAATCAATTAAACTAGCCATGAATATCAGAAAAATTCAACTCAAGCACGAACAAATCGAACATAATGATAGAGAAAAAAACAATTACAATAGACAATTATGAAACCCTTGAACTCATCCATGAAAGCGAGCGGACTCTAGTCTATCGCGCCAGAAATCTTGATAGCGGACAACCCGTAATTATTAAACTAATCGCTCAGGAATATCCTTCCTTTAACGAATTAGTGCAGTTTAGAAATCAATACGCCATTGCCAAAAATCTAGACATCCCTGGTATTGTCAAAGCTTACTCGCTCTTGCCCTGCAAAAATGGCTATGCTCTAATTATGGAAGATATAGGAGGTATCTCTCTAGCAGAATATCAGCGCCTATTTTCTGTATCCATCGAACAATTTTGGGAAATTTCTCTCTCTCTAGCGGAAATTCTGCACCATCTGCATCAAAATCAAATTATTCATAAAGATATCAAACCAGCAAATATATTAATTCATCCAGAAAGCAAGCAAGTAAAATTAATAGATTTTAGTATCTCATCGTTACTGCCGAAAGAACGAACAAGTTTGCAAACCCCCAATGTCTTAGAAGGAACCCTAGTGTATATTTCCCCGGAACAAACAGGAAGGATGAATAGAGGCATAGACTATCGCAGCGATTTTTATTCTCTAGGAGTAACATTTTACGAACTGTTGACAGGAAAACTCCCCTTTGAAAGTGAAGATCCTCTGGAACTGGTTCACGCACACATTGCCAAAACCCCGACTCTGATTTCTGATGCCCAAGTGCCGAAACTCTTAGCCGATATTGTGATGAAATTGATGGCCAAAAATGCCGAGCAACGCTATCAGAGCGCCCTTGGACTCCAACATGACTTGGAAAAATGTCGGGTAGAATATGAAGAAACCGGAAAAATTGAGCCGTTTGTATTGGGAGAACGAGATTTGTGCGATCGCTTCCTGATTCCAGAGAAACTGTATGGAAGAGAAAAAGAAGTCCAAACTCTTCTTGATGCCTTTGAAAGAGTAGTATCCCCCCTAACCCCCCTTGGTAAGGGGGGAAGAGCCGAAATGATACTGGTAGCAGGATATTCGGGTATAGGGAAGACAGCGGTAGTGAATGAAGTTCACAAACCAATCACTAGACAAAAAGGATATTTCATCAAAGGCAAATTTGACCAATTCAATCGTAATATTCCCTTCTCTGCCTTTGTCGAAGCATTCCGAGATTTAATGGTGCAATTACTCGGAGAATCTGATCTTGAATTAGCCAACTGGAAAGGAAAAATCCTAGAAGCAGTGGGAGAAAATGGGCAAGTTCTTATTGATGTTATTCCCGAACTCCAACACATCATTGGACAACAGCCACCTGTCCCTGAACTTTCTGGCAATGCAGCCCAAAACCGCTTTAACCTTTTGTTTGAGAAATTTATCGCCGTTTTCACTAGCAAAGAGCATCCCTTAACCCTCTTTCTAGATGACTTGCAATGGGCGGACTCAGCATCGTTAAACTTATTGAAAGTATTGATGGGAGAGACTCAAACGGGATATTTGCTCCTGTTGGGGGCATATCGAGATAACGAAGTTTTCCCGGCTCATCCGTTGATGTTAACTTTGGGAGAGTTGGAGAAAGAAAATACGACGATTTCAACGATTACTCTCGCGCCGTTATCTGTGCCTCATATCAATCAATTGGTGGCGGAAACTCTCAGTTGTTCGGTGGAGTTGGCAGCGCCTTTAACAGATTTAGTCTATCAAAAGACGAAAGGAAATCCCTTCTTTACAACTCAGTTCTTAAAAGGATTATATGAGGATGAGTTAATTACTTTTAATCAAGATTTTGGATATTGGGAATGCGATTTGGTGAAGGTGCGAGAAACTGCCCTCACGGATGATGTGGTGGAATTTATGGCAGGGAGGTTACACAAGTTGCCGGAAGCAACTCAAAAAGTTTTGAAATTAGCGGCTTGTATCGGCAATCAATTCGATCTAGAAACTTTAGGCATTATTTGTGAAATCCCTGCGGAGGAAGTCGCTGCCGATCTGTGGAGTGCCCTGCGAGAAGGGTTGATTTTACCAAAGAGCGAAGCCTATAAGTTTTTTCAAGGATGGAAAAAAGAGGAGGATAATGCCGAGGGAATTACAGTGGATTATCGCTTCCTGCACGATCGCGTTCAACAAGCCGCTTATTCTTTAATTGCTACTGGAGAAGAAAAAGTAACGCATTTAAACATAGGAAAATTATTATTAGAAAAAACATCTAATGATCAACAAGAAAACAAGCTATTTGATATAGTCAATCATTTAAACATTGGTATTGAGCTAGTAACCAGTCCTAGAGAGCGTTACGCTCTGGTGTTGTTGAACTTAAGAGCAAGTCAAAAAGCCAAAACTTCAACTGCATACATAGCTGCGAGTCGTTATTTGGCGATCGCCATGGATCTACTGCCTGAAAATTCCTGGGAAATCCAGTACGATCTGACCCTAAAGCTACACGAGGAAAGAGCAGAAATTGAGGATTTAAAAGGAGACTTTACTGCCTCAAGAAAATACATAGAAGCAATTATTGCTTTTGCTAAAAAAGACCTAGAAAAAGCCAGGATTTATAAATTACTTATTGTTCAATATGCGGCAACGGCTGACTTTGAAGCATCAATTCAGGCGGGTATGACAGGATTAAAACTTTTAGGTATTGATTTCCCGCAACAGAATTTATCTGAAGCAATTGAGCAAGAATATTCTTTAGCACAAAAAACTTTGGGAGAACGGGATATTAGTGAACTAGAGCAACTTCCAGAAATTGAGAATCCCAAGATAAAAGTTGCCATCAGCTTATTACTCAGTATGCAACCGGTTGGATATTTCTACAAATTGGATGTTTGGGCATTAGCAATTGTGAAATGCGCTCGTTTGCTAATGACATACGGCAATACTGCTGAAGCAGCTCCTGCTTATTCACAGTATGGTATATATTTGAATCTTCATTCAGAAGAATTTCGCACTGGATATAAATTCGGTCGTCTTGGCGTTAACTTGAGCGAAAGATATTTCAATAAAAGTCATCAAAGTATGACTTACTTTGCCTTCGGACTGTGCTTGAGTCCTTGGGTAAAACCAGCAAAAATCAGCAACAATCTTGCGTTAAAAGGTTACAATTCGGGGCTGGAATATGGGAATTTACAATGGGCAGGTTATAATCTTGCATATCGTTTGTTTATGCTCATTTTCGCCGGAGATCATATACAAGATACTTTGAAAGCAAGTGAAGTATGCCTAGCTTTTGGCGAAAAAAGACAGGATCAAGTTGTAATTGACATGGCAAGATCGTGTCAGAAATTACTTTCCCAACTCGACGCTGTAGAATTTCCAGAAACAGAAACGGAAGCAGAGGGGCAGGAGGAAGCAAATTTTATTGCAACAATGGCCTATACTCCTCAGTACCTGATTCTTAAATCTCAGATACTTTACTTGCAAAATCAATCTCAAAAGGCTCTAGAGTATGCGATCGAGGCCAAAAGTGTAGTTCGATCTATCCAAGGCAATATTTCGGTAGTAGAACATAACTTTTACTATTCTTTGAGTTTACTTGCCTTGCATCAACCTGGTTCAATAGATGTCAACTCATCCGATTGGCAACAAGCGATCGCTAATCAAGAACAGATGAAAATATGGGCGGATAATTGCCAAGAAAATTTCTTGCATCGTTATTTAATTGTTGCTGCGGAAATGGCTCGGGTATCAGGTCAGATACTTGAAGCAATAGAACTATACGATCGTGCGATTTCAGAAGCTAAAAGCAATGAGTATATACAAAACGAAGCCATTGCTAATGAACTAGCAGCTAAATTTTATCTCGACTGGGGTAAAGAAAAAATAGCGTGTACCTATATGCAAGAAGCCTATTATTGTTATGCTCAATGGGGAGCTAAAGCCAAAACAGACGACCTCGAAAAACGTTATCCTCAACTGCTCTCTCCTATTCTCCAACGGCAACAATTGAGGTGGAGTGCCAAGGATACAAGAGCAAATCTTACTAAAGGAACAGTTTCCCAAACTAATACCTCCACTGGAGAACTATTAGATTTAGGCAGCATGATGAAAGCATCCCGCAGCCTTTCTCAAGAAATTGACCTTGAGGGCGCTATCGCCAAATTCATGCAAGTCATCCAAGAAAATGCAGGTGCCGAGACCGTCGTCTTAATGTTATTCCGTGAGGAAATCTTAATCCTAGAAGCCAAGATAGCTGACGGAAAAACCCTACCCATAGAGAGCATTCCTGTCGAAGACAGCCTAGAAGTACCCTGGGCGATCGTCAATACCGTCAAACACACTCGAACGTCTTTGATATTAGATAATGGTGCAGGCGAGACTGACTATGTACGAGATAGGTATATCAAAGCAAATCAACCTCGTTCTATTTTATGTCTGCCTCTGTTGGAACGCGGACGATTCATTGGCATTGTTTATCTCGAAAACAATCAAACAATAGGGGCTTTTACCGCAGATAGGATAGAAGTGCTGGAATTGCTCTGCGCTCAAGCTGCTATTACCCTGGAAAATGCCTACCTCTACCAACAAGCACAACAAACAATTCAACTTGAACGAGAACTACACGACTTGCAACGCACCCAACTTACTCTCATTCAAAGCGAGAAAATGTTTAGTTTGGGTCAAATGGTGGCCGGAATTGCCCACGAAATCAACAATCCGATTGGTTTTATTCATGGAAACATTACCCATGCTAACGAATATATGGAAGAAGTGCTGGAATTACTCACCCTTTATCAAAGCAGCTATCCTCAGCCGCTCCCGGAAATTGAAATCGCCATAGAGTCCATGGATTTAGAGTTCCTGCGTTCTGACTTTGAAAAATTGTTGAAATCTATGAGAAATGGGAGCGAGCGCATCAAAAATATCGTCACATCTCTACGAAATTTTGCACGTCTTGATGAGTCAGAATTCAAATATGTCGATTTACATGAAGGGATTGAAAGTACCTTAACGGTTTTACAAAATCGCTTGCAAAAACAGGAAAAACGAGCAGAAATTCAAGTGGTGAAAGATTATGGAAAATTACCTTTAGTAGAATGTTATGCTGGACAATTAAACCAAGTGTTTCTGAATATACTTAATAATGCCATTGATGCTTTGGAAGAATGTTCGCGTCAAGATTCTCTAACTCTTCGCATTGGCACGGAAATAAATGAAAAACAAGTGAAAATTACGATCGCTGACAATGGGGCAGGGATGAGCGAAGAAACGCAAAAGCGACTTTTTGATCCTTTTTTCACCACCAAAGAAGTAGGAAAGGGAACAGGTTTGGGGTTAGCGATCGCTCATCAAATTATTACCGAAAAACACGGTGGTAAGATTACTTGTGATTCTACAGTTGGGCAAGGTACAATTTTTACCCTCGTGATTCCTAGATAAAATTTGGCTTGAAACTTGAGTAATAACTACCAAGTAAGCATTCTGCCGACACTAATGATGAAAACAAACAACTGTAAATATTTCTAATAGTTTGGAGTTTAGGCAATCAATAAAGTAAACTAGGCATAAATACGGCTTTGTTGCATGAAAGTGGCGATCGCAAATTACTCCCACAAGAGGGGAGGCTAAATGTCTACTTGATAACTTTCGGGTTTACCATTCTGTATCATGCGGTTAAGCATAGCGCATTGAATGAATAA
>NZ_JAAHHT010000274.1 GCF_010672085.1 Okeania sp. SIO3I5 | reverse complement strand
CTTTCCTTTTTATATATCTGCCTGTCAAAAGTTTTTTATGATTTGGGGGATATGATTAGATTTTTAATTTTTAAATTAGGGGGTAGGGAATTGTAGGGATGTTCCATGGAACGTCCCTACAAAAACGTTTGTTGATGTTCGTGAGGAAAATGTTTTTTTGATCAGGACTTACGCAAAATACCAAATTATACACCTTATGTAGGGGCGAATGGCATTCGCCCTCTACTATATGGTGTAGATATGGTGGTTCTGCGTAAGTCCTGTTGATGTTCGTGAGCAAGAAAATTTTTTGATGTTCCTGAGCAAGATGCTCACACTAGCTATTTTCTAATCGCTGCAATTTCTTTTTTGCCCATTCCCGCAGTTGTTTACATGAGTCATTTTCTGCTCTGTCTTGCAATAGTCGGAGTGCTTGTCACCGCCAGAACTCGCGCCCTCAAAACCACAAAGTTAAATTTCCACGGCATCCAATAATTCGTTGGCGGTAGCGCCCCGTGGAATTTTTTCCCACTGCGGAGCGATCGGATCGTACTTGCAATAACAGACGACGATGCGCTTATCCGTGTCGAAACTGGCAAACCTTTCGACGCGAGTCACTACCCAATCTCCTTCCCTCGCATGAGTAATAGCATCTTGAGCGTCAGTTTTATAGGCACGGGTACGATCGCCTATTTGGGGAATAGTCGGATTTTCTTCAGCGCTCCAGTTTTCCTCTAAAATATCCGTCAGACTTTGGCGAGGCATCAGCATTCGTTCTTCCCATCCACGATCGCTCATGCCCTCTGTTTTATAAACTATCCAGGTTTCTGTTGTCATAGCGGTTATCCTCAAAAGTTGTTTGTTTTCCCTCAAAGACGCAATCGACTTTGAGAATTTTGTCTTTAGTTGGGCGGACTTCGATAAGTTTCCAGCCGTATTTCTGCTCCATCTCTCGACATTTTGCGGGTTCGGTAGCAGAGTGAATGTTTTTGTTATTTTTAGACATCAAGCTTTATTCTATTATTCATCAGTTCTGGGAGAACGGATCGGACTATATCCTGCCTCTTCAATTAACTTTTGCCCTTCATCTGTCAACAATAAGTTTGCATAAGCTTTTCCAGCTTTCTCATCAAAGGAACCATCTTTTTTCACAATTACAAATAACCGTCTCGTGATAGGATATGTTCCATTTTCAAATACTTCTAAATTCGGCTCATTACGAAGTTGTTCTGAACAATTTTCTGGTGGTACAAACTCACCTTTGTAAGGAGCAACATTAGAAATTGGTAAAGCTTTCACACTACACTGAGGAATAACTGTTGAAGCTGTATCAAAATAAATTCCACCTTTATTTGTCGTTACCTCTCGCAAAGCTTGAGTAGTTGTAGGAATAAAAAACACATTTTCACCAAAATTTTTATTGTTTAAAATATTTTCTTGAAATAAAGGAGTTGTACCACTATCAAGAGGACGAGAATAGGGAAAAATTTCAATATTAGCCCCTCCTATTTCACTCCAATTTTTAATCTTACCAGTATAGATATCCTGAAGTTGTTTTAAAGTTAAACCTGCCACATCAAGTTCGTGATTAACCACAATAGCAATCCCATCAATAGCAACAGGAACTTGCTGCAGTTGAAACCCTCTATTTCTTGCTCTCTGCAACTCATTATCTGTCAGAGGTCGTGAAGATTCGGCAAAAGAAATTTGACCATTTAATAACATTTGAATCCCAGTTCCCGAACCTGGTGGTAAGCTAGGATGTTGTTTGTAATTCAACTTAAATCCTGGAAAAATCTCTTGAATTTTTGGATTAACTTTACCACGAATTGGCGCCCAAGTTGTGCTACCTCCATGTAGCCAATTACCATTAGGAACCTCAGAAATATAAGCAAAACATCTAGCTGGGGTCTTATTTTCTTCTGGAGGTATAGACTGAATTGGTTGTTCTTGGCAAGGTTGTAATAATCTATTTCCCACTTCTTCTAGTGGTTTTACTTTGTTAATTAGCAACCCAATTACTCCAGCAACTACCAATAAACTTATAGCCCCTAATAAATATAAAGAAGTTTTTTTCTTCAGCAACGAACGAGAAGTTTGAGGATTTGGGATTAAACTATCAGTTAGTTCTTGCCAAGTTAAAGATTTATTTAATGCTGACTCTTGAATACATATTGTTGGCAACCACATTACTCCTGGATATATGCCCTCAAAATATTCGAGACGTTCTCTAGCAGTATGAACAGAACTAAATAAAGATTTATTTTTAGTAAATTCTGCCAGAAAATATTCTAAAAATCTGGCTGCTACTTCATCAGGTACTGGTTCTCGCATCACAATACTACGAGGCAAACTTAACTGAGCTAATTGACTAGCTAATCCTAAACCATCACAGGAATTAAATATGGCTAATTGTAATCCTCTATCTATTACATATCTCAGAGAATTATTAAACTCGTCAATACTTAATTCATCAGAGTCGTTGAGAGAAATCCAGCCAATTGTACCATCTGCTTCGCTGCAACTATGACCAGAAAAAATAAAAATATGGAAACCTAATTCTTCTCTTAACGTATTAGCAAATTTTTCTCGACTGGGCTGTTTTAAACAAATAACTTCGGCTCCTTTTTCCTGTAATTTTTGCACTATTTCTATATCTAGATTTGTATTAATTCCCGCACTTTTTCCAACTACGAAAAGCACTCGAATCTTGCTACAGCTAGGGTAAGGTTTTAATTCACCTTTACCTCTAGCTCTTATTGCAATTTCTGCTTGAGGAAACCGAGATGTTAATAAACTCCATTCTTGCCAAGGTAGTCGTCGAAGTTTAGGATTTTTGACATCTAGAAATACACGAATTTCTGAGCCAGAATTTTTCAATAAACCAAACACATAAATTAATTCTTCTCGGATTGGTTGCCATCGAGGCTCATTAGAATCTAGCCATTGATTAATATAAGTTTTTATCCGTCTTTTTTGTTCTGAGCTGGAGTAAGAAGTAGTTGGTTTTACACGAATTCGAGTAGCGATTTTACGAGTTTCTTCCAACTCGTGATGAGCCAACTGCCAATTATCCCAGGATAATTCTAATTCTAATGGTAATGGTGATAAAAAACCATCCATAGAATCAAATTTGCCATCGTTAGCAGTGAGAGTAACATGAAACCCATGGTCTTGAGCTTCGATTATTTTAATCTTAATAATAGTCATACTGGTATTTTATTTGGTTTATTATAACACAAAATTATCTCTAATTACTTCCTCACCTAAACTCATTTCTAAAGTAAATTGTTCTTGAGGTTCACAGCCAATTTCTAATTGTATCCAATCATCTTCTTCCCCCGCTTCTTCTCTCGTACAAGAATTACCAGACTCATCCAATATTTGTATTTGTAAACCAGCAGGTAAATGGGGAATTTCATCAACAGAGTAAAGCCGCATACAAATATCTATTTTCTCCTCTTCCTCCTCAAATTTATCTGTCACTTTTACCACTAATACTGTTTGATTTGCTCCACTACCCCAATTAATAATTTTTCCACCACTAATAGTTCGTACTTCAGGTTCAGAAGTAGCTGTTCTTGAACTTCTAAAATTAGTATGTGGTAATAATTCTGAAGGTTGCCATCCTGTCTGGAAAATTCCATCAAACCACTGCCGTAATTTGACAAGTTTTCTGCACCAATCAATTTCCTGAATTAATACGTCTAAAGAATCCATTTCTGTGAGTGAAATAGATTCTTGAAATTGGTTAATTTTTCTTCCAGAAACAAATCCTAATAGTTGTACTTGGTTTAAATTTTCCTCAAATTGAACTGCGAGATAAGCAATTCTATTTTCAGTAACTTCTGGAGGTAAATAGAACTCTTTTTCCCCAGGCAATACTGGACGACATTCTAATTTGCCTATATTTGGCAAAACTAGGTCGGCAACATTAAATATTTCTCTGAGATCACGGTTCCAAGAATCACTTTTATCGATAGCTGTTTGAATACTTCTCGATTTTAGATAAGTTTCCACTGTCGCAACAGCAAGAGTATTTAGATAGACTTGTTTTCCTTTTTCTAGAGTTGCTTGTCCTCGTGCAAATTTTCCTGCATATTGATGAGCTTCTGGAGTTAAATCAACCGTTAATGGTTGTGCTAAAGTTAAGGAATATAAATCTTGGACACGCCATTTCAAATAACCATTAATCCAAGTCACAAAACTTTTTTCCCAACTAATATCATGACGACTCCTAACTTCAAACAAACACTTGCCTGCTAAAAACAAATTCACAAACTTTTCCTCTTCCCCATCTTGTTCCATCAAATAACTAATAATTTCTCCCACAAACTTAGCATCAATCATCCCTGTAATTAACCGCAAAACTTCATGCCATTTTTCATCCCGCCAATGCTTACCAAAAACATCATTTTTCAAATCATTTATTTCAATACTTTGTGTTTCCTTAAACTGCCAAACAAAACTCCAAGCACAGAAATATTCCAAAAAAGTTCGATGCACAAAAGCATAATATTCAGCCCCAACAAAACACAAAGCAAAGTTCCGAGTCCGCAACTGTTCTATTAACGCCCTAGCCACACCTCTTGCATCATTAATATCCACACTTTTTAGATACTCCGAAATAATCCTTTCTAAATCATCTCCCAAAATCAAATTACCAGCTAAACCCGCAATATTCCCCTGCATAAAATGAGCAACTCGACGCAAAATTGCCTGCTTATCTTTATAGTCAATAGTTATCGGGTCAATCTTCGCATTAATTAATGCTCTTTCCATATCCCATTGATGTAATAAAACCCGCGAAGCTTGATTATAAAGTTCCGCTCTATCTCTCGGCAATTCTTGATGACGATTCAAGATAGCCATCATAGTTAACAAAAGGGGATTTCCTGCCAATTCTTTAATAGCTGAAGAATCCTTAATCGCCCGTTTCAATCGTTCCCTTTTTCGCTCCCTTTCCCCCTCATCTTGATAAGTTAAATCGTGCCAACGTTGAATAAAATCCTCAACTTGTTCCTCTTGCAAATCCTGCAACATAAAATGATCAAATTGAGCATCTCGGAGTTTTTGTGGTTTATAACCAATCACCCGCGAAGTAACAATAACTCGCACCTTTTTATAGACATTTGTAAACCGATGAATATTAGTAATTATTTCCTCTCGTTTAGCCGGATCGAAAACTTCATCCAATCCATCAAACATCACAATAGCATCACCATTTTGTAATTTGGCATGGAGTTCCTGTTGAGGTAATTGACAAGTTATGCCACTACCTTTTTCCAGAAAATCCAAAAAATCTTGGCATTTATTCGCATCATGGTTCCGCACATAAGTCCGCAGTTCAATTAATAAAGGAATTGGCTCTAAAGGCAAATCTTTTAGAGGTAATTCTGCCCATTGCAAAGCGATATATTGTAATAAAGTAGACTTACCAGAACCGGGGTCTCCCAGAATTACTAAATATTGATAATTTCTATCTTCAACTAATTCCAAAACCGAGCGAATAGGCCGATCTAAATATCTCCGGCGCAGACTATCCAATTGTTCTTGAGAAAAATCCTCTCCAAACTGCCCAGTATCCTTTAATCGCTGCCGATATTCTTTAGGAATTTCGTGTATTTGAGGCAGAAATTCTTGAGATTCCCGCACATTTTGAGGAATAAACATTCGCCATAATGTCAATTGATTATAGGCATAACCACTTGTATCTAAACTTTCTAATTTGAGATTTCCATATTGTTCTAGGATTCCCTCTTGATATTTTTCTAAGTCAAAATCTGGTCTAATTTCAGAATTTTTATTTGCCAGTTTATCCAGATTTTCAGAATCTAATATTTCCCGTAATTCATCCGACTCCCGAATAATCTTTTTCACCCTTCTCCGATATTGCTCGGCAACAAAATCCCAGTTAAATTCATCTGGCAAAGGTGGATTAATTTCATTCCCAATAGTAGCTAATATCTTAGTATCTAAAATTTTGAGATTATTATCAAAAGCACTAACCAAAACCTCCAAAACCGACGGATTTTTAATAAACTGTTTTAAAGGTTTAGTATATGCCTTTAACTCACCTTCACTCAATTCAGCATCTTCTAACTCTTGCTGTATCAAATCTAAAAAATATTTAATTGCTTGTGCCGTAGCTTTTTGTAAAAGTTTGCCATTTTTTATCCCACCAATAGCATCAGAAATACCCTGTTTAAAAAAATCTTTAACGTAGTCTTCAGCAGTACCCTTAGCTAATTCTCCAATAACTTCCTGAGCAATAAATTTAACTGCTTCACTACCCCCCCAAGTAATTAACCATTCAATCATCATTATTTAACCTCTTATATATTAGTTATTTTTAATTATTATAGCATTACCCATTTTAGCTATTTCATAAATAATGAATATACACTTCTCGCGATCGAGGTCAGTTTTTTTCCAATACTTTTAATTCTCTAAGACTTACCCAGGCAATCCGAGAAACCGGGTTTTTTCCCCCAATATTTATTGCTAAAAATAACGATTTATCCTAAAAACCCGGTTTCTTTGCGTAAGTCCTATTCTCCTGAAATCTCTTAATACTAATTCCTGCTGATCGAGCAATAAATTAATAGCTAATACCAAATGTAAAAAAAAGAATGTTACAAATAATAGGAGCGATCGCGCATATTTTACAGAAGATGTCCCTTTGACGAATTCGATAAATTATAAACTAAGAAATGGTATTGAAGCTATTCCAATACTATTCCTGTACGGGCGATTTCCGTTTTTCATGCTCCTAATTGCGTGTTTGCGACAGCATTCGGAACGAAATCGCCCCTACGACTCCTAAAAAATCTCCTAGCTATTTGTAGCAAACATTTATGAAATTGGTATTATTACTAATTTAACAGATTAATATAGATTAAATATAATATAATGTTTATATCTAGGCTTTTACATGGTTGATGATTATTATTGATTAAAATTAATAATAATTGATTTTTATTAAGATGATTTTTTATATCTTAAAGAAGTCGTCAGCACTTCTTCTTCAAGCATCAATCAAGTTATTTTTTTAGCGTAAAGATGGAGGTTTTAACACCTCCTAAACAATCTGGCGCTTCGACTTGCAGGGGATGTTAATCCAGTAGGGGCGAATGGCCATTCGCCCCTACTGATAGCTAGTTAAAAACAACAGGTGAAAAACATGAATTTTTTCCATAAAAAAAACAAATCACCAAAAATTACTAATCCCAAATTTATATTGGGACCGATATTGTTAATTATATTAGGTTACTTAGGTAACTTCTTTAAAATACATTTGTTTTTTGGGGTGGATTTTCTTTTTGGTAGTATAGCCAGTTTAATAGTAGTTTATCTCTATGGAACTAAATGGGGCACAATAGCCGCCTTGATTGCCAGTATCCATACATACTTTTTATGGAATCATCCATACGCAATTATTATTTTTACTCTAGAAGCAATGTTTGTTGGAGTAATGTTAAATAGGCAAGGTTATAAAAATATGGTCTTGCTGGATGGAATCTACTGGATTTTGCTGGGGATGCCTTTAGTGATATTGTTTTATGGATTTGTGTTGGATGTTAGTACAACACAAACTCTGTTAATTATGTTGAAACAATCAGTTAATGGATTCTTTAATGCCTTAGTTGCTAACTTAATTATTACTTATTTACCAATACATAAATTAGCTGGTTTTCCCAGAGAAAAAAAACGCTCTTCCTTTCAACAAACTATCTTGAATTTGTTGATGGCATTTATTTTATTTCCAGCTTTAACACTTACCATATTTAATGGTCAACATATACTGGATACTATTGAAAATGACATTCGAAAAGAACTAATGGCGGCAAAACCACCTCTAGCAAATAATTTAAAATATTGGTATGAACAACATCTCAATGCTATAACAGAATTAGCAAAAATAGGAACTCAAGCACCCGCTCAGGAAAGAGCAACTTTACAACAAAGTATATCAGTAATCCAAAAAACATTTCCCTCTTTTATGAAAATTTATGTGACTGATGCTAGTGGTAACATAATTGCTGCTCAACCAGAATTTAATGAAACTGGAGAATCAATGTTTAACTTAAACATATCCGATGAGTATAATCTGAGGGAGATAGCAAAAAAACTAGAACCAGAAATTACAGATGTTCATAGAAGCTCTATTTCTATGATCCCCCATATTGATATCGCCATACCAGTAGTCAAAAATAATCAGTTTGAGGGAATTGCTTATGGTTCCCTAGACTTAAGTCAAGTTAGTAAATTTCTGAAACTAAATACCGAAGTAAATGGAACAGAAGGAATAGAAGCAATACTTGTGGATGGTGACGACTATATAATTGCGGACAGTGATTCAGTAGTGACTACTCAAAAAAAATTAGACTTACTGGCAACAGGAAATGTCTACTACAATGGAGATATTTTTAAGTGGCAACCAAAAACAGCAAGAATGGCAGAAATGAAACGCTGGCAACAATCATTCTATGGAGTCAAAGTCAAGGTTAGTCCGGATATTTCCTGGTGTTTATATATCAAGCAAGCAACAGCACCCTATATTGAGTATTTAGATAAGAGCTACATCAAAAATCTAGCTACAATGCAAATCGTTGCAATCTTAGGACTAATTATATCAGTTTGGGTTAGTAAAAGATTAGTAGCGCCGATGTTAACACTAGCGCAACTAACTACAGATTTACCTCAAAAACTTCTGTCTGAATCAGCTCCTATAGATTTGCCCAAGAGTAGAATTTCAGAGATTAATACCCTCACTGCCAACTTTCAGTTAATGGTAGCAGCACTACAGGAAAAATTTATAGAAATCAAGCACACAAATGCTAGCTTAGAAAAACGAGTTGCAGAAAGAACTGAGGAACTCAACAAAAAAAATGAAGCTTTAAGTGCAGAAATTATCGAGCGTCGTCGGATAGAATCGATTTTGAGTCTACGGGAAGAGCGCTATGAACTTGCTGTATCAGGTACAAACGATGGCATCTGGGATTGGAATATAGAAACAAATGAAGTTGATTACTCACCCACATGGATGAGAATTCTTGGTTATGAACACAACCCACTTCCTAATATCTTTTCTACTTGGTTAGATAATTTACATCCAGACGATCTAGATGTGGCAATTAAAACCGTAGAAGTACACTTAGAAGGAAAAACAAATCGTTATGAGCATACCCATAGGATGAAACATCGGAATGGACATTATATATGGATATTTGCTAAAGGTAAATGTATTCGCGATGAGCAAAATCACCCCTATCGCTTTGTGGGTACAATAACAGATATTACAGAAAAGAAACAAGCAGAAGATGAATTGAGAATTGCTAAAGAAGAAGCAGAAATTGCCAACCGATCTAAGAGTGAATTCTTGGCAACAATGAGTCACGAAATTCGTACCCCCATGAATGCAGTCATTGGGATGACAGGTTTACTCTTAGATACACCACTCAACCCAAAACAGCAAGATTTTGTAGAAATTATCCGCAACAGTGGGGATTCTTTGTTGATCTTAATTAATGATATTCTTGACTTTTCTAAAATTGAGTCTGGCAAATTAGACTTAGAGGAACAACCTTTTAATCTCCGAACCTGCATAGAAGAATGTCTAGATTTGTTAGCGCCAAGATCAACAGAGAAAAAGTTAGAGCTAGCTTATCTAATAGATCCACAAACTCCTGAAGTTATAGTCGGAGATATAACTCGCTTACGCCAAATATTAGTTAATCTTCTTAGTAATGGGGTTAAGTTTACACAAAGTGGGGAAGTCGTTATCTCAGTTACCGCCTCACCTCAAAACCCAGACTTCAACTTTTCTGAAAATGGGTATTACTCCATTCCTGATCAAACAAAATATACTCAAAATACTCCCAACCCGGTTTTCTACAAAATACAATTCGCAGTCAAAGACACTGGTATTGGGATTCCAGACGATCGCAGGAATCGTCTATTTAAGCCTTTTAGTCAAGTTGATGCTTCTACAACTCGTAACTACGGTGGCACCGGATTGGGATTAGCTATCAGCAAGCGATTAACTGAAATTATGGGAGGAACAATGTGGGTAGAAAGTGAACCAGATGTTGGTTCCACTTTTTTCTTTACGATAGTATCTCCCGCTGTTCCTGGTAGTTCATATCTTGAGCAAAACAATGGAACTGAGAAATTATTACAAAATAAACGTTTGTTAATCGTTGATAACAATGCTACGAATAGGCAAGTGCTGACACTGCAATCAAAATTCTTGGGGATGATTTCCCAAGTTGTAAGTAGTGGGTCTGAAGCGATAAATCTACTAGAATCAGGGGAGAAATTTGATGTTGCTATTTTAGATTTACAAATGCCTGGAATAGATGGCATAACTCTAACTAGGGAAATCCGCAAACTTCCCAGTTGTCAGGAGTTACCCATAGTTTTTCTGAGTTCTTTAGCTCAAGAATCATTAAATACCAAAACTAATATCAATGCTATTACTTATCTAAATAAACCAATTAAACAATCTCAACTTGAGAAAGTATTAGTAGGAATATTTAAAGGAAATACAGTTGATAGTACGCAAAAATTCAAAACAGAATCAAATGTCAAGCTAGCAAAAACATTACCTTTGAAAATTCTCTTAGCTGAGGATAATGTCGTTAACCAAAAAGTAGCAATTAATATTCTGAAAAATCTAGGATATCGAGCTGATATTGCAGCAAATGGTTTAGAGGTATTAGCAGCTTTATGTCGTCAGTCTTATGATGTGGTGCTGATGGATGTACAAATGCCAGAAATGGATGGTTTAACTGCTACACGTCAAATCTGTTCAGAATGGGAAAAAGAGAAACGCCCCCGTATTATTGCCATGACTGCTAATGCTATGCGAGGCGACCGTGAAAGATGTCTAAGTGCTGGTATGGATGACTATGTTAGTAAACCAGTTCGCCGAGAAGCATTGAGTACAGCTTTAAGTAAATGTGGTCTCCAACAAGGAGAAATAGTAAAACAGCAAAAGGCAGATGTAGCAAAATTAGAAGCAGCGATCGATATAGCAGTATTGCAAGAGTTGAAGGAAATAGCAGGAGACGATTCCGAAATGGTGGTGGAAATAATTGATTGCTATGTCAAAGATACACCCACACTTTTAGATGACATTAGTCAAGCAATTGAAAAAGATCAGGCCGAATTGCTACAAAAATCTGCTCATACCATGAAGTCTAGTAGTGCTTCTGTCGGTGCCATAAAGTTATCTGAGTTTTGCAAGGAATTAGAATATATTGGACGTGGGGGAACTACAAAAGGAGCAGATGTAATTTTATCTCAGGTTAAGGCAGAATATGAAAGAGTCGAGAATGCTTTAGGATATCAACTTCAGACTTATCGTGAGTAGGGGAGTAGGGGAGTATTTTTCAGCCTTATGTTGAATGCTGAGTGCTGAATGCTATACACTAAAAGCGATCGCTACTTTCCCATATTAGGAGGAGGGCGATCGCTAAATTATATCAAGCTATTAGACATCTGGTGAAAATTAAAAATCAAATCAATTCTCATCCAGAAATTATATCAAATCCGGTAGCATCGGTGTTATTTAGTATTTGACATACTCCCGACGTTGCCCTTCTATTCCCCCCTTTCAAAGGGGGGTTAGGGGGGATGGACAACGCGGGATTCTTCAGTCTGGGAAACCCTGACCGCTGCGCATGACAGAGGTGATGTCCTCCC
>NZ_JAAHHT010000273.1 GCF_010672085.1 Okeania sp. SIO3I5 | reverse complement strand
CAAAATTTATCAAACAAGCGGAATAAAAAACTCAAAATAGGAATAGCAGGATTAGTCGCAGTCTCCTTAGTCGCCACAACCGGAGTGACTTGGGCAACCAAACTTTTCCAAGATAAACAAAACCAACTTCAACAAGCAGAATCTCGACTAGAAAAAACAGAATACAAACTACAAGAAGCAGAAATAGGAACAAAATTAGAACGCCAAGGAATTAACGCTCTCCGACAATTTGAAAATGCAGAAATAGAAGCATTACTATCAGCAATGGAAGCTGGAAAAGAACTACAAAAATTAATTAAAGACCGTCGCCCGCTCCAATATTACCCAGCCACAAGTCCGATATTTGCCTTACAACAAATCCTCAATAATATTCACGAAAAAAATCAAATTCCCAACATCCAAAACATCGCCATAAATCCTAATAATCAACTATTAGCTACAGTCAACAATGATGGTACAGCTAAACTCCTAAAATTCTCAGGTGAATCTATTTCCCAATTGAGAGGACATCAAGGCAAAATCTCTAAAATTAAATTTGCTCGAGAAGGCGACCTTCTAGCTACAGCAGGAGACGACGGTACTGCCAGAATATGGGATTTTCTGCGTAAGCAGCAAGTAGAACTCAAAGGCCATGAAGGTCAAATTTGGCAAATCACCTTTAGTCCCGATGGAAAATATCTAGCTACTGCCGGAGAAGACGGCACTGCCAGAATTTGGAATATTTCCGGCAAAAAAATAGCCACTCTCAAAAAACATCAAAGTCGTATCTTAGATGTCACATTCAGTCCCGATGGAAAATATCTAGCTACCGCTGGATGGGATGGTACTGCCAGAATTTGGAATAGAGCCGGCAGACAATTATTTAGACTTGGGGGACATCGAGGCAGTGTCGAAAAAGTTATATTTAGCCCAGATGGAAAACTGCTAGCTACTGCTGGATGGGATGGCACTATTAGAATTTGGTGGCGTCGCTCCGGTAAACTACTCGCTCGACTTAAAGGCGGCGTCGGGAATTTTAGCTTTAGTCCCGATAGTAAAAAGTTAGTTACTGCCGGAGAAGATGGAACAGCCAATATTTTAGATATTTCCGGCCAACTATTAGGAAAACTTCCCGGACATCAAGGAATTGTTACGAGCGTCAGTTTTAGTCCCGATGGTGAACGTCTAGCCACAGCAGATAGTGATGGTACTGTGAAAATTTGGAACAATAATGGTAATTTGTTGACCAATCTGAAAGGACATCAAGGCCGAGTTTGGCAACTTAACTTTAGTTCTGATGGAGAATTACTAATAAGTTTGGGAGAAGATGGTACCGGCAGAATTTGGCAACTAGAAGGCGATCGCTACGCAACGATTAAAGGGAACTCCGATATTTTTGGGGTAGTAAGTTTTAGTCGGGATAATCAGAGATTAGCGACTGGTGGAGATAATGGTGTTGCCCGGATCTGGGATATTTCAGAAACGCCTTTAGCTCTATTCAATGGATATTTAGGAATGTTTGACGCTCTGAGTTTTAGTCCTGACAGTCAACGTCTGGCGACTGCTGGAGATAATAGTCAAGCCAGAATTTGGGAAATTTCGGGAGAGGAGTTAATAGAGTTAGAAGGTCAGGAGGGTAGGGCAAAACAGATTACTTTTGCTCCTGACGGACAACGTTTAGCAACCGTGGGGGAAGATGGCGTTGCTCGGATCTGGAATAATTTTGGTCAGCAGTTGGTTGAGTTAAAGAGTCATAAGGGGCGAGTGTTGGATGTAGATTTTAGTCCTGATGGAAAATATATTGGTACTGCTGGAGAGGATGGCATTGGGAAAATTTGGGATAGTTCTTTTCAGGTTGTCTCAGAATTAAAGATTCTTTCTAGTTGGATGGAGAGTATTAGTTTTAGTCCATCTGGAGAATACATAGCTACAGGAGATAGTAATGGGATGGTGAAAATCTGGGATTTTTCGGGCAATCAAATTGCCGATTTAAAAGCTCACATTGGTAGTGTGGAAAATTTGACTTTTAGTGCTGATGGGGAACAGGTAATTAGTATGGGAAAAGATGGAATGGTGAAAGTTTGGGATATTACAGGACGGCAAATAGCTCAATTTGAAAATGCTAAGAGTTTCAGTGTGGATGGTAAATATGTGGCAACTTTGGCAGATAATGGTTTACAGTTGTGGCGCGTGAAAGGGTTAAATGACTTGTTAAAAAGTTCTTGTGATTGGCTGGAGGATTATTTTATTACTCATCCAGAAGTGAGGAAAGACTTAGAAGTTTGTGAGTAGTAGGGGTTTGGCCTCCAATTGCTGTTATGGCACTACGCATTCAGGTTAGGAGATTTCTCAATCCTGTTTGCGGAGCATTTCCCTATAAGAAAAAGCCTTTAACAATTTGCTGTTCCCTGTTCCCTGTTCCCTGTTCCCTGTTCCCTGTTCCCTGTTCCCTGTTCCCTGTTCCCTAGCGCTACGCGCTATAACTATTAACTAATAACTGATTATGCTAAATTTGACAGAACGTTTTTCATGGCAAAGAATTTTCTTAAGTTTGTTGAGTTTTCTACTAGCAATCTTTTTCTTATTACTAATAGCAACACCTACTGCTTTAGCAAGTCTAAATGACGATAAATTTGATGGTAATATTTTTGCTCTTTATGCTGGTAATGGTGCGATTGTACCTGCTAAAGTGACATTAAAAGAGTCTTTAAAGAATTCTAGACCTGCTCTACTGGTATTTTTTCTAGATGATAGTAAAGATTGTAAACAGTTTTCGATTGTAGTTTCTCAACTTCAAGAATTCTATGGTCGTGCAGCAGATTTTATTCCTGTTAATGTGGATACTATTATTAATCCTGTGACTGATAATTCTACAAAAGCAACTTATTATTATCAAGGGTTTGTACCTCAAACTGTTTTAATTAACCAAGAAGGAAAAGTTGTTCTGAATGAAAAAGGTCAAGTTGCTTTTGAAAAAATAGATGACGTTTTTCGAGAAGTTTTTGATTTATTACCCCGCTCTGAATCTGTTGAACTTAAACGTCGAATTGTTAATGAGATTAATGTTGAATTGAGGAAGTAGGGAAATAAATTGAGAATTGAGAATTGGGAATTGAGAAGTCGAATTTTTACTGTGACTAAATGCAGAATTAATTGACAATTCCTTAATTTACCAATTCAGAATGGCTTTGTTGCTAGACAAGCATATAGCTACCGCACAAGATCCAAGATCCTTGTACTTCATACTTCTACAACTATTGTCCAATAAATCAATCAAACATCTTAGGCTCACGGGGTGACAAGCAAGGTAAAAACCTTTTAGGGTAAGCTTTTTACCAAAACTACCTTCAGAAAAAATTAGGGGTTTAGGATTGAATATTAAGGTACTAGCTGGTGAGCAAGTCGCCTGAATGCCCTATTTCTTCGTTAACCTTCTGAATCTCAAGGCCAAATGCAGAAGCGTATCTTAAGAAAGAATATTGCTTCAAACCATTGCTAAGTAGGACTTAAAGACAGCTTGTCACCCCGTGAACATCTTAGGTTTGTTTGATAAAAAAAAGGCTGAAAGTTATACCTATAAAGGCTTTGAGCTATTTAACTATTGGCCAATAAATGAATAAAGCATCAATCTTTTCTTTCTTTCATAAAAAAAAAGGCTGAAACTATTACCTGTAAACGCTTTGAGCGATTTAACTATTGGTCAATAAATGAATAAAGCATCAATAATCAAGATATCGTGATATAGCTGCCACTAGATTCACTTTTCATGTCGGCTCTGAGAACCGAAAAGCGGAACGGATTTTCTATGGCTATTACAACAAAGCTATTCAGAATTCTAAATTCTAAATTCTAAATTCTAAATTCTATAAGACCTATGACAAATTCTAACGCTGAAACCTCTACCGTCATCCACACAGTCCGGGAGACCGTTGTTTCCCCTGAACGGCGCACTTTCATCACAGCAACTCATCCTCTACCAACACAAGGTGCGACCCCAGAGAACAAGCCACGATTTGAACTATACAATGCCCCAATGTCGATTTGTTCACATAAAGTGCGGATGACTTTAGCCGAAAAAGGCTTGCCTTACATCTCTCTTGAAGTCCGGATAGCCCATCAAGAGAACTACAATCCAGTCTACGCAAACCTGCGCCTCGCGTCTGATGTCGCCCGTAATACAAAGTTGGCAAGTAACTATTCTGGCAGTAGTGGTGTCCAGGACACTGGTTTTGATGCTTGGGTTGTGCCAACCCTGGTAGATGTTGAGAAAAATTCTATCATTGCAGACTCACGACTGATATGTCTGTATCTTTGTCAGGTTTTATCTTTGCACGGTGTTGACCGTGATGAGCTGCTACCGTCAGACATTGAGACCGAGGTATTAGCACAACTGGATAAAGTAGACTCTTTCCCTCATGTGGCACTGTTCTATGGACCTAACCCAGATGGCGATCGCCGTCCATCTTTGTTTCGGGAAGCAAGCGCTGGTGCCCACGAACGTAAGATTGCTGCACTAAAGGCAACATGGGAATCTGTGCGTGGTGAAAATGCCGAGCTAGATGCTGCCTATGCTGCGAAGATTTCTAAAGAGTCTGCTGCCAGTGCTTTTGTCACTAATCCTGACCGGATGCGTACTACGATCGCTAACACGGATCAACTGGTTGGGGAGTTAGGTAAAATACTGGCTGCCAGTGGTGGTACCTGGTGCTTTGGCGATCGATTCACTCTGGCGGATATTTTCTGGATAGTTACTCTTTTTCGTTTGGAATTTCTCGGCTATGGTTGGCTCTGGCAGGAGCGTAGCGATCGGGCACATATTAGTCGTTATGCTGAGGCAGGTTATGCCCGCAATTCCATGAAGTATGCTGTCCGTCATTGGCCTGGTAGCTGTCCATACTCTGAATGGATCGCCAAGTGGCTACCAACGAAGTAATTTAGAATTTAGAATTTAGAATTTAGAATGCAGAATTGATTTGAAGAATTTAGAATTTATAGCATTTCTCATAAAGATGAGGTACATTTACGCTCCCCCTAAATCCCCCTTTTTAAGGGGGATTTTGAAACCTCCCTCCTTAAAAAGCTATCCCTTATAAGGAACTCCTGAAAACCTCGTGGGGAGTCTGGGAAGGGTGGGTAGAGAGAGAAAGTAGGAGGAAGAATTGTTCCTTTACCAGTTTTCGAGCCAATTGAGAATAGTTTTCCAGATTAAGCTTTTCCTTTCATTTTTTTGAGAAGTTTGTACTAATAGTAGCGATCGCCAATATAATCTATAGATATTGATGTCTCCAGGGGTTAAAACACCCTGGATTCTTAGCGGATGTGCTGATGCGGGCGCTATTGCCACGCAACGCACTGCTTACGATACTTTTTAGTTAAATTATTCAACTTATATCGTTGTGGAAGCATCAAAACTTCCCTACCAACCTTGGCCAAGTCTAAACTTAGCTGTGCTGCTACTTTTCTTAAAATGTTGGCTGCTCCATTAGCGTCAGCATTAATCAATTTGTCTGCTGCTGAACGGTACAAACCACGATTAACTCGCTTTCCTGATGGCCCCCACCTTTCGGGTTTTTCACCAAATGTCGGTAGAAAATCATCATCTAAAAAACTAGCCTTACTCGTATAACTTTCCTCGGTCTCAACAAACTTGATTCCATACTGCTCAGATAATTCAGCTATCCTAGCTTTTAACTTAGCAGTAGGTATTTGAACAAACTGCTGGTTATTCTTCTTACCAATGTTAATACCATCTTTTTGACCTTGATTCCACCCAAAAACTATTGTACCTATTTGATGCTCAATACACCAGTTAATAACAAATCTGGCTGCTTTGTTCACATTATCCCGCATCTGACGATTGCGCTTTTCAGTAATAGCTGCTAACTTAGCATCCCAATAGTCACCAGGCTTACCTGTTTTGATTTTTGCTACTTGCTTGTTGTACCATTGATTTTGAGACTTTATCTTCCTGGCATCAACTATAAAAGCTTTTCCCACATTACTCACACAGGTTAACCAATTACTCAAACCAGGGTCAATACCCAAAACATTTTCTGCTATTGGCTGACCTTTTTCTGGCTGTGGTTGCTCATAAGCAAATTCTAGATAGAAACAGTTATTTCTAGGGACGAACCTAAATTCTTTAATTTGGCTGAAATTTAAGTTGCTAGGCATTGGCAATAAGAAACTACCAATACCAAACCATGCTTTGACTTGCTTACCTAGTGAAAACTTAAGCATTCCATTTACCAGCTTAACCCAACGTGCCGGATAACTAACAACTGCTAAACCATCTTTTTTACGATATTTTGGCGGTTTTGGCTTTTGTGTTAGTTCACCTGATTTAAACATTTTGGCTAATCTAGCATAGGAGTTAAAAGACTCAATTACTGAATGTAATGTCTGTTGGGCACAAGCTGAACTCATAGCTTTGAAATGCGGATAACTTTTTAACTCAAAGTCTAGTTCAGCTTTAGATAGAAAGCGCCCTACTTTAAACAGCATTTGACGGCAATAATAAATCCCGCAGTTAGTAAGCTTATTGGCTTCTGTACAAAGGTATTCAAGAATAGCCATTACTTTTGGACTACTGTTGACCAGATGTTGTTGGCATCCGTACATTAACAATCACCTCCTGTAGATATAATAGCACTAAAACTAAGACGTCTTAGTTTATCTAATGGATACTGGGTTTTTCCTTTCCTTTTTTTTTGACGACAGCAAGATAGAGACCTTTGGGAGTCTTGGTTACGGAAGAGGTGGAGAAATTCTAGGGATGATTAATTAATGGGAAGAACATGACCCTGATGGAGATCACTTTGAAATCTTATCAGGGTCAAGCTTTTCAGAACAAACTTATTTTGATTGTCCTAATTAATACTAAGTTAGGAAATATTAATTTCCTTGGTGAATAGTCTGGTCAAGGATGTCTAGTCTATTAGGCACTAAACATCCATATCATCAAACATTTTTACTTGATAAGGTCAGTAAAATTTTTTTTGTGTAGTTCAATCCTGATGCTCTTTGGAAATTCAATTTCCAAGATAACACTAGATGGCAGCACGAAAGAAAAAACGGTTAAAAATGGAATAACCATATTCATCAAATTTGTTAAATTGGTTTTCTTTTTTCTGTGTTGTCTGAGAATTAAGTTTGGGTTTTTTTTGTTCACCATATCAACTCATTGGTAAGTAGTGATTTTTACGCTGTTTTTTGGCGACTATTGACTGTTTTTTGGCGACTATTGACTGTTTTTTGCGCACAACCCTTGACAAATACCGAAAACCAAGTAAACTGGGAATCGTGCCAGAGAAAATACTAACTTCTTAAGATTTAGTTCCCAGTTTTCAAAGGGACTTTTCTAAGTCCTTGGTATTTGTAAAACTTGGCATTAAACAGCATAGCCGTAAAGGCCATTATTTAAGAAACAAGTGCAAAAGCACTCGGTAGGTCTGGTAAACTTTTGCGAGTGCTTCGCACACTTTTTCTAACTAAATCTAAGTCCGTGTATATAATACACATAGTTTTCAGATATGTCAACTAAACTTGCTATTACCTGAAGATAGAGTATTAGTATGGACTTGTTATATGTAAAGTTTGTTATTCCTCCATATTTTTGCCACTAATGTTTTAATCGTAATTCATTTTTTTGTCAAGGGGTTTCTTATCTAAATAAATTTTTCTGACAGTAAAATTGGTATCTCGCTGTTCCCAAAAACTATCCCTGTTGCTGTATTTATTATGTTCAGGACTTACGCAAGGGCACTAATTGTAGCGTGAATCTTGGGATATTGACCAAACAATACGCCACATATAGCAGTGCTGCGTAAGTCCTGATGTTGATATGTTGAAGAACAGTTTAGCCCTTTATCTTAATTATTGTCTCCATAAAGTCTATGTGCGTCAGGATTGAAATATCTAACATCCTGGACTACTACAGGATAAGTAGAAGCGTAAAGTAGTAAAGTTGTCATAAATAACAAATTCGCTAACTTTATCCTATTACCTAACTACAACCTCCAAATCAACATCCTCCCACCTTCACCCCCACTAACCAAAATCTTCCCATCCGGACTAAACTGCACCGGATGATAACCACAAAGACTATCCAACAACTTCCCAGTCTGCAAACTCCATAACTTAACCGTACCATCAATACTCCCACTAGCAAGAATCCGATCATCCCGATTAATAACAACAGACAAAACCGCCTGAGAATGCCCCTCAAAAATATTCACCAACTCACCCGTAGCAACATCCCATAACTTAATCGTTTTATCTGCACCACCACTAGCGATCGCTTCACCATCAGAACTAAAAGCAACGGAATAAACACCCCCAGAATGCCCCCTTAAAGTTTTCAGACTTTTACCACAACCCACCTGCCAAATTTTTATAGCACCATCAGCACTACAACTAGCAAAAATCTGACCATCATTTTTTTCCGTATAAATATTGTTAACCTTGCTATAAGTCACGCAAAAAACCCTATCTAAATGCTCATGTAATTTATACAGTAACTCCCCATTACGTTGATTCCAAATTTTAATCGTATGATCGGCACTTCCACTTGCCACAGTTTCACCATCCGGACTAATAGCTACTGAAAAAATAGCACCATCGCGATGACTATAAGGAGAACCCGAATAACTATAAAATCTATCTGCAATTCTTCTTTTCTGTAAATTCCAAACTAATATTGTTCTGTCATCTCCACCACTAATAACCCTTCTACCATCAGCACTAATAGCTATTCCATAAACTTCAGCAGTATGACCTAAAAATTTATGCAAAAGTTGTCCGGTTTGCAGGTTCCATAACCTCATTATTTTGTCATCGCTGCCACTTACTAAAAGAAAACCTTGGGCATCTATAGCTATACTATTTACATGAGTAGTCTTATCCTTGATAATTTGTACAGTTTTCCATAACTCAGAAAGTGCTACATAATTTCTAATTTTTGTTTTTGTCGGAACGAAATTAGCTTTTTTCTGTTCAAATTCTATAACATTATCCAGCAATTCAGAATTATACTGGAGATGGTTATCGTATGATAGTTTTTGTGTAAATGGTTGATAACTATCCTCATTATTATCAGATACTTTTGTTTGCCTGTAATCTGCTGATTCTCCTGATTGTTTTTGATTTTTCCATGCCTCTATTTCTGCCTGCACAATCACATCAAGATGAGACTTTTTCTGTGAATTTTTTTGATGTATTTGTAACTTTTCTAAAAAATTTCTTTCTGACACATCGAGCTTTTTACTTTCCGATTTTGGTTCACCATTTTGACTAGAAACTAGAGCAATTTCTATCAGTAACTCCGTAGCTGACTGATACCTTTCCTTGACTAAATCTTTAACTAACTTATCTAAGATTTTTTCCAGACGATAGCTAATTTTTTTCCCTTGTTCAATTAGAAGCGATCGCCAAATTAATTCTCCACTAAATGAATCGAAAAGTTGATTTGGTGCTACTCCAGTCAGTAAATGAATACAAGTCATGCCTAAACTATAAAGGTCACTAGCAGGATATGCTTTACCACCGCGTATTTGTTCTATTGGTGCATATCCTAACGTACCAGTAATAGTACCCATTTTATTCGGATCTGTCTGACTACTTAGCTTAGAAACACCAAAATCAATTAACACTAATTGATATTTTTTTCTTTCTCCTACTTGTTGTGAATTAGCCTCATTAACTCGTAATATATTCTCTGGTTTTATATCTCTATGTATTACTTCATTTTCGTGAATAAATTTTAGTAACGGCAATATTTCATATAATACTTTCCAGATTTTTTGCTCACTAAAAGCACCCGCTTCTGACAATTCTTGTAAGAGATTTTTTCCAGTAATTAATTCTTCTACTAAAAAGAGATTTTCCTCCTCTTCAAAATAAGCATAAAAAGTAGGAACTTGAGGATGTTCACCTAATTTAAGTAATTGTTCTGCCTCTCTTTTAAACAATTCCGAACCTTTCTTAATCGAGAGTAGACTGTGATTTTGTGGAGAAAATTGTTTAATAACACAAGGCGTATTAAACCTATCTAAATCCACTGCTAATAAAGTTCTGCCAAAGCTGCCATTGCCAATAGGTTTAATTGCTTGATAATGTCCTCGCAGTAACAATTTTGAACCGCAAGTTTGGCAAAATTCGACATCGTTGGGATTCTGAGGATCTTGGCAATGTAAGTTAAGGCAATAGCTCATATAGTAGGAAATAGGGAATAGGGAACAGTTGGAAAAACATTTCCTAGTCTAAGATTCATCCTTAGGCTATGTCCTAAGCAATTCTTTCTTAGCTATAGAAAAAAAATAGTAAAAAATCAGTAAATTTAATATTCAATAGTAACTTATACCCCTTCTTCTCCTGATTTATTGTATACTCTTTAATAATATTCAAGAAAAATATTATACATACTATTAGATAGTATCTATGATTCACTCTAATTGACAGAATTCTCAGAAAATTAAATAAAAATTTAATGATTATTAGTCAACTTAGTATTGACGGTAACAAAATAAATATGATATATAATCTCTTAAGAATTAAATTGAATTTAATTAATTATGGAAAATACAGGTTGGCTTGATTTATTAATCGGTGGTGTAGCGATCGCAATTTTATTTGGCGGATTAATATTATTATTCAAAGGTATTTCTTCAATGCCAAAATAGGGAGTAGGGAGTAGGGAATAGGGAATAGAGAATAGGAGGAATTGTGAAAAATATTCTTGCTTCAAAAACTATTAATTAACACAGATAAAATAAATTTACTGATAATTATTAGCCAGTTCATATTAATGATTCTAAGGCAGAATTCAGAAGGCAGAAAGCAGAAGGGAAGAAAAGGTTAGAAGGAATAAAGTTTGGCGTTGCTGAATCAATGTATGAAAATAAAAATTGAACAATCTGAAATAGTTGTTATTCAATAGTTTAGCAATTATCAAACAATACAAATCATACCCAAAATCAGGAACGCCTAAAGTTTTTTATCGCTGATTATTCGGACATGATATTACTGATAAAATCTCAAAGCATTATTGATAGATAAAAGTTTTAGCCTTTTAATATCTAAAAAAGTGCAACTTTTTAAGCTTGAGCAACCAAAAAGTTAGGATTTTCGGCAGAATAATTGGAGAAAAATCAAGGGATAAAATATCCGACTACCTCCTCTAAATTTCCCCTTCCTCCTGACTGTACGTCTCCAATCCGACAGTTCCCCTAGCTGATATCAATCTGTTTGCTCGGAAATGTTATAAGAAACCAGGTTTATGGGAAACAGATGTCTATTGACATCTGGTGATAATCAAAAATCAAATCAATTCTTATTGATAAATTATCAATTACTCCCCTCCTCCACTCCTGGGAGGGGTTGGGGATGGGTTGGGTTAGGGGTGGGTTCCCCCAGTTAAGTGTTCCCTGTTCCCTGTTTTCTGGAGATATCTAATATAGTAGGGCATTTCTTATGGACTCGGTTTCTCTGCTTTATATCAAATCCGCTCGGGTTCGGTATAAAAAAATCTTCATTTTCAGCAAAGAGTAAATCTTTTGGTAGTCCTGCTGAGGAATGGCGAAGATACATAAGTTTTGTAATTTCTTCCCACACCTCCCACACCTCCCACACCTCCCACACCTCCCACACTCCCCACCCCTCCCACACCTCCCACACCTCCCACCCCTCCCACACCTCCCACACCTCCCACACCTCCCACACTTCCCACACTTCCCACACCTCCCACACCCCCCACACCTCCCACACCCCCC
>NZ_JAAHHT010000272.1 GCF_010672085.1 Okeania sp. SIO3I5 | reverse complement strand
ATTAAAAGGGACTTCAAGAGATTGAAATTTGGTAGATATAGAGGTGGAAAAGTATATATATTCCCTTTATTTTAACTCTTCAATACTTGTCTTTATTTCTTCCTCCCTATTCCCTATTCCCTATTCCCTGTTCCCTGTTCCCTATCTCCCTCTAAATGTCAGATAATGCTTTATTGAATACGCCTGCTTTTTCGCTAGCTGCAATCACAATCAAATAATCATTTTCATTGAATTTATATTCAGAGGGAGGATTAGAAATTACATTTCCTTCTTGTCCTTTTTGAATTGCAATTATAATCGCTTGATCTGTTTGTTTCATCCGCACAAAAACATCAATAAAATTCAATCCTACCTCTGATTTAGGTAGTGGAACTTTATAAAGTTGACTTCCATATTCATAACTTAAGATATCAGAAACAGCTTCACTAATACCATGATTAAGAGCTGCTTTAGAAATTAACCGACTACTTAATTGACTTGTGACAATAATTTCATCTGCATTAGCTCGTCTACAAGTAGGAACATAAGCTTTATCAACTAACTCAACAATCGTATAAGAACTTCTATTAATACTTTCAACTGTTAGAGTTGCTAAAATTACTTTTGCATCTCGATTTTTGTAATCTAACTTATCATCTCCTAAAATAATAACAGTCTTTGCTGCTTTTAAGTTGGCTTGACTTAAAGTCTCATCTGAAACTTGACCTCTCACAAAAAATAAATGTCGATCTTCTAGAGGTTTGTGTTCAATATCTGCAATTAAAACAATAGGTTTTTCCTGAATTTTTGGGTCAATTCGTAATTCTTTAATAATCGTTTCGGCGCGGTAATTCCATTCACAAATAATAATATGGTTCTCAAATTGATAAGAGTTCATACCTAAATCATCCTTAATTTTTTGATCGATTAAAATACTAGCTAATGTAGCACTAAAAACTCCAAGAAGCGCAATCCCAATAATCATATCAATTATTGCAATTAGGCGACCTATTGTTGTAACTGGAGTAATATCACCATAACCGACTGTAGTTAGAGTAACAATTGTCCACCATAGACTATCTATTAAAGAAATATCAGGTTCTGCTAGATAAATTCCGATTGTACTCAAGCTAACAATAGCGACAATCAAAATAACTAAACGAATAAAGTTTTCTTTCTCTAAAAAAATCCATATTCTTTGCAGTTTCAGATACTGCTGAAAAAGCCATAACTTGAGTTTATTTTTAGATTTTTTCTTACTTCTCATACTTTGTTTATTGTTCATAATATTAAATATTCTGGTGGGGAATATTTTTGTAGATTGGGTTGAGTCAACGTTTAGCGTTCCGCACAACTCCGTTAACGCTGCGCGACATGAAAAACGCCAGCTTATCTGTTAGGATAAACCCAACAAATATAGCACTATAATTTTTGCTGAGAAAATCTCCAGCTATGTTTTTGATGATTCAGGTTGTAAAGACTAAACAAATTCCTCATAATGCTTTATTAATACAGTTTAGGTTGAGTTGTGCTGGCACTTAACCCAACCTAAAGTCTTACCAAATAATTAATAATTAATAGTTAATAGTTAAGGAAGTAAGAAATTTTTATGTATTATTTATATTTTTTCAAAGCGCATTGTATTATAAATAGGAAAATATATGCGGTCGTGTAGTTCGTAGTGATAGTCAAATAACTCGTGAAGAAAAATATTTTATCCAAGATTTATCAGGATTAGTATTTTCTTAGTTAGCTGATGTTTTTGATAATTCAGATTGGCATAGGAAATAATTTTCTCACCTGCTTTATTACTACAGTTTATGTGGGGTTGCCCCTGACTTGCCAACTGAAAATCTTCCTTCTTCCTTATGACTAAATGAATATCATCTCTCACCAAATTGAATGTTCTGGTGGCGGATATTCTTATTAGGTTTGGTTGAGTCAAGGAAACCCAACAGATATAGCCGGAAAATTGTGGCTGAGAAAATATTTTCAGGTTGATGTTTTTGATGATTCAGATTGGCACAGGAAATAATTTTCTCACCTGCTTTATTAGTACAGTTTATGTGGGGTTGCCCCTAACTTGCCAACCCAAAATCTTCCTTCTTCCTTATGACTAAATTAGTCTCATCTCCCACAGATTAAATATTCTGGTGGGAGATATTTTTGTAGGTTTGGTTGAAAAAGGAAACCCAACAGCTATAGCCGGAAAATTGTGGCTGAGAAAATATTTTCAGGCTGATGTTTTTGATAATTCAGGTTTGCACAGGAAATAATTTTTTCAACTGCTTTATTACTACAGTTTATGTGGGGTTGCGATGGCGCTTAACCAAACCTACAATCTTAGATTTTTTCTAACTTGTAATTATCCGTGCATCCGTACCAAAATCCCTGTCTAGCCTTCCTCTTTAATCAATCAAAATATCTTCCTGAGATTCCTGACAATCATATAACCAATTTAAATCCGGCATTTCATCAAGAGCTTCCCTAAGAGCAACCTCCCAAAATTTCCGAACCTTAGCCAAATACGGGTCGCCCAAACGCAGTTGTAACCGATACCGAATTTTAAAACTATCCTTTTCATACATCACCAAATTAATCGGCGGCCCCACAGAAAGATTAGATTTCATAGTAGAATCTATTGAAACTAAAGCACACTTAGCAGCAGCCTCCAAAGAAGTAGAAAAACTCAAAGCACGGTCTAAAATAGGTTTCCCATATTTAGTTTCACCTATCTGTAAAAAAGGCGTTTCCTTAGTAGCAGAAATACAATTTCCTTGAGCATAAATCAAAAATAATTCCGGGTCTTGCCCTTGAATTTGACCCCCTAATAAAATACTGCATCCTGTATCAATTCTATCTTGTTGCAACCAAGAGCGGTCTTGCCCTTGAATTTGTCGAATTTTTCCCCCAATGTATCGAGCAATTTCATAAAGGGTAGACAAATTATGAAGATTAATATCCTCAGAAATTTTTAAATCTTTTTTAAGTTCGTTAATGACTCCCTGAGTAATTGATAAGTTCCCAGAAGTGCTAATCAGGATGACCCGCTCTCCAGTTACAGAAAAATCAAATAGCTTCAGATAAGTCGAAATATAATCTACTCCCGCATTAGTACGAGAGTCAGAGGCCATTACAATACCAGATTCAGTAATAATACCAAGACAATAAGTCATGTATGAATTTAGTCAAAAGTCTAAATATAAAAGTCAAAGGCATGAAAATAAGTCCATAACCTCTAACCTTATCAAGTATTTTTGCAAAATTTTTGTCATTTTGTTGTGCAGGATGCAATTTTTTTAAGAATTTATGAGTAATCTCATATAGGCAATTAAACCTATTCATCCAAAAAATCAATAGGTTTAGGTATAGCCATCTGCTATCATAAATGTTAACATTCTTAACATACTATTGATTTATGTAAAGGCAACAAAAATTATCTGAAGCGATTCAGAAAACAAAAAGGTCTACTTTTACTTTAGGCAAATACTACTAAGATTCTGTACTCAATCTAAATTCCAAAATAGTAAAACTTTTTTATTGCCCACAAATGTCGATCCTAGAGCCAAACAAACAAGATTTGGACTCTTTGCTCATATCTAAAAAATCTAAAATCTATAAATTTCGACTCTCTATAGGCCAAATTAATCAATTATGGTCAGAGAAAAAACTTTTTTAAAAAAATTCAAGAAAAGCGTAATGCCCGCCCGCTTTTCTTGCTAGCTCAAAATAGAGTTATTTAGCGGGAGGAAGATTATGAAGATTGGTAAAACCTCAGACATAGACTCTGTACGCACATATCTCAGAGAAATAGGTCGTGTTCCTCTATTAAGCCACGAAGAAGAAATCCTATACGGAAAACAGGTGCAACGCCTAACAGCTTTGCAGGAATTGAATCAGACTTTAACTGAAGCATTAGGTCGTAAGCCAACATTAGTAGAATGGTCAGATGCCAGTAATGTCTCAATGAGTGAATTGCAGCGAATTATCAGAGAAGGTGAAAGAGCCAAGCGGAAAATGGTAGAGGCAAATTTACGCTTAGTTGTATCTGTTGCTAAAAAGTATATCAAACGAAATGTAGATTTACTCGATCTAATTCAAGAAGGTACTATTGGTATGCAGCGAGGAGTAGAAAAGTTTGACCCTACCAAGGGTTATAGATTTTCTACTTATGCTTATTGGTGGATTCGTCAGGCCATAACTAGGGCGATCGCAGAAAAAGGCCGTACAATTCGCTTACCTATTCATATTACAGAAAAGCTAAACAAGATTAAAAAAGTCCAGCGCCAACTGACTCAACAACTAGGACGTTCAGCAACAACCGCTGAAATAGCAGCAGAACTAGGTTTAACTTCAAAACAAATTCGGGAATGTTTAGAACGGGCTCGCTTACCTTTATCACTTGATTTACGAGTGGGAGACAATCAAGACACGGAGTTAGGAGACTTATTAGAAGATACGGGAGCTTCTCCAGAAGATTATGCTCTTCAATCTTCCATGCGAACTGATTTAGAATCAATCATGGCTGACCTCACTCCTCAACAAAAGCAAGTTTTGGCCTTAAGGTTTGGTTTAGAAGATGGCCAAAGTATGACTCTATCGAAAATCGGTGCCCGCCTAAATATTAGTCGTGAAAGAGTACGGCAGATAGAGCGAGAAGCTCTTAGTAAACTTCGTAAAAGAAAACAAGATATGAATGATTATTTAGCTAGTTAGATTCATTAATTGATAATGGATAATTAATAATGGATAATTACCTCTGGTTAAAACTGTAACAGAATTGAATTTCAGGAAATCATCTGTTCTTTTTTTCTTTTTAAATAGAAGGATTTAAACCTTTGGAGATTAATCATCAATTATCCATTATCCATTGGTAAATGGTACAGGTTTCCGTAGTATCTGCCTTAGTGCCAAGCCCAATTTGAAAAAGGTTTGCACTTAGTTACTTCACTGTTATATTTCTGCTTCGCTACATTGCTTTTACTCAAGCGGAGCTTTTTTGTGTAGTTCTCTACAGACACAAACCGTATTTTCTTCTACTTCTATTTTAAGGAATTAGGGAGTAGGCTATAAGGAAAAAAATGTACAAGTATATTTTATAAATATAGCCTAATTAGATAAAATTATTTTACCAAAAAATCAAGTCTCAAGGCTCCTCTTTTCAGGGGATGAAAAAAATCAATTTCCTTATTTCAATCCCAATGATTCAGTCAGAGGTACTGATAACTGATAACTACTAACTGATAACTGAAATCATGCTTGGTATAACTTTTAATTCAGCTTCGGCATTAGTGGCAATCAATGTAGTGGTATAATCAAAATGGTCTTATGCCAACCCGTGACTATGTAAACATAAAGCCTAACACCAAAGTTTGTTTTCGAGTAAAACAACGGCTAAAAAAAATAGGTAGACTCGGAAAATAGCAAAGCTCAGTGGTAGATATACCAGTTTATCAAAAAGGTGTCAAACACAGAGAAGCGTGGTAAACGAGTGAAAAGAGGACTTTATCAAGCAACAAAAATGGTGTCAAATACAATGAGTCATGTCAATGGAAGTTTAAACACTGATACGAAAAGTAGTCCCAAACGCTTTTAGCAATGGGATAGAGGAGCCAGTGCGTTGGGCGGGTTTCCCGAAAGTCAAGCAACTGGCGTGGTGTTGTAGTGCCTCCTGGGTCGGAGCTACGCTAACACCCCGTTAAGGTAACACTTAATTAAAACTAAGTCAAGGAATATTTTTCTATAGATTTAGTAACTATTTAGGAAGTTAAAAAAATATTAACAATTGTCATAGATATGGTTGGTTAAGTCTATCAACCATGGTTGTCAAAAAAAAGTTTCTGAAATGGAGGTAGAAAGTGACCAATAGAAACAATCAAGGGCCAGAGTTGTTTGAAGAAAATTCAGAAGGAGCCAATTTACTTTGGCAATATGTCCAATCTATGAGTCCAGATACAGTCTCCCACTTATCAAAACCAACTTCCCAAGAAGTTTTTCAGGTGATGGAGCGAAATATTGTTGGACTCTTAGGTAATCTCCCCTCAGAACAATTTAATGTAAATATAACAACTAGCAGAGAAAGTTTAGGAAAATTATTAGCTTCAGCAATGATCAGTGGCTATTTTCTGAGAAATGCTGAACAAAGAATGACATTTGAAAAGTCTTTTAAAGTAAATCAAACATTTAATAATGAGGGTTAATTAGTTAAATTTTATTTATTCCCTTGGTTCTTACACCGGGGGTTTTTTATTACAAATAGGGAAGAGGGAAGAGGAAATAAATTTTCACTTCACGCCAAAGGTACGGAAAATTATGAGTGTAAGTGATTTTTACAACTCTAGCTTATCTTAAATAAAGAGTAAGTTTATTTTCTGGAAATATCTATTGAAGGAAGAAAAATAGTAAATTTTATTGCTTAATCAAGTCAAGAAATTTATGCAAAAAAATAAGCACTTATAATCAATATTTCCGATTTATAGCAAACATTTATCAAAGTGGTATTATTCAATCTATCTAATGACATATCTAAAATAATAAAAAATAAAATAATACTAAATCTGACTTAATGGGAGGGGATTTTTTAGAGTTACAACCTTTGCTAAATAAGGAATTAGACGATGGAAAAAACCTGTTTTTATACCCAGATTTTGTATCAAATATTGTACAGAAATAATCAATTATTTTCCCCTACTCCCTACTCCCTATTCCCTACTCCTTTTTTTATAGAAATATCTAATTATTGATAAGTATTCAAACGGACATGATATTACCTCATAAGTTAATTGGTGTTGCTGTTATCTGGAATGAAGCAGGAAAAATTTTAATTGACAAGCGAAAACCTGGTGGTAGTTTTGGTGGTTTATGGGAATTTCCTGGTGGTAAAAAAGAAGTTGGTGAAACAATAGAAGATTGTATTAAAAGGGAAGTTTTAGAGGAGTTAGGAATTGAGGTTGCGGTAGAAGAGCATTTGATTACAATAGACCATAATTATCCGGAAATTAGAGTCACGCTTCATGTATATCATTGTCGTTATTTGTGTGGAATAGTAAAAGCTATAGAATGTGATGAGTTTAGGTGGGTGACATTAGATGAGATAGATCGATTTACTTTTCCTCAAGCAAATGAGCAAATTATTACTGCTTTGAAGAAAGCTTAAGGAAGAGGGAGAATAGATAATTGTTAAAGAGCTAATTATCCATTATTCATTATCCATTATCAATTAATTAACTTCCCTCTTCCTTCCAGAGAACATACTGTTTCAAGACTGGGTTTAAACTAAAATAAGTAGTCTTATCTTCTTGTTTGATATCTAATAATAATCGTCTTTTTAGCGACTGTATAGCATTCAATAAGTCTGATGTTGATAAATCTAAAATTTTATCAATTTGATGCAAAGTAAATGGTTTACTTTCTTGAGCAAGTTGAATTATTACTGTTTGCTCATCCTGGGTTATTCATTGAAAATTTTTATCTAATTCTGCTACTAGAGATTGGTTTAAAATTACTTTTTCCCATTGCAAAAATTTAGCAACACTACTATCAAATAATTCTTGAATCATGGTGGCAGTAAATTCTATCCAACGAGGGTTGCCTTGATAGATATCAATTAAATTTTCCCAAGTTTCTTCATCTGATAATTTATGGTTTTGCAGAATTTGTTTTGCTGCTAATCCTAAACTACCTAAAACGAGCGATCGCACACAATTATTTTTGGTTTCTAGTTGAGCTATTTCGATGGGTTTTTCCCTACTATTTAATATTAAGCAACTTTGATGATTCATTTCGGCGATAAGCTGAAAAAATATCTGGTAATTTTCAAATTCAGCTTGATATTTACCGGCAATTTTTCCACTACAAAAAAGCATTTGTAGGTCATCAAGAATAATCAAACAACGATATTGGTTTAGGTAGTCGAGCAGTTGGGAAATTTGAGTTTCAATATTTTGGTAAATATCTGTTTTTTCGGAAAATATTTCTAACAACTTGGCAAGAGTTGTATCAAGTGATGGAGAAAAGCGCAGACTCCGATAAATGATGTAATTAAAATTAGTTTCTATTTGTTTGATTAATTGGAGTGTTAGGGTTGTTTTACCTATCCCACTAATTCCTAAAAGTGTAATGAGGCGAGATGAATCTTTTAATATCCAGTTTGACAAAGTTGTTAATTCGGAAGAGCGATCGTAGCAGTTAAAATCTTGGGGTGCTTCAGCTAAATATAGTTGTGGTTGATTTTTAGTTGCTTGGGAATTTTCCACAGAAGTAGGCGATCGCTCTCTCTCTGGAAAAATATTAATATTATTAGCTGTGGGATTAGTATGACAATATCCTGAAATAATAGTTGATGAAAAATTATGGCTTTTTATCTTTTCAAGTACACCTTTAAAATTAGTCTTGCTAACTTTTTCACCTAATATTAATGAGAGAAGATTCCATAATTCTTTCCCGACATTTTTAACATGACTTTCACTAAAACCACTATCCTTAGCAATGTCTGAATATGTCTTACCTTCTATAGTGCCTTTTAAAACATCTTTTTGTAAATATTCTAAGTGTTTTCCGGTTTTAGCAAAGACTAAATTATCTACTAATTCTAAGACTTCTGTACTATTCATAAATCAATTAATATTAAATCTGATTCTAATAGACTGTTGACCTAAATCGCTGAATACCTTTGAGGGAAAAGATTTGAAATTTTAGAAATTAAATTTCAGGAAAATAGTTTCATCAGAACAGACTTTTTGTCAAAACTAATACAATCTTAAAAGTACCATACTTTTCGTAATTTTCCTACTTTTATAGAGCAAATAAAGTTCATACTTTTCATACCGTCACTAAAGATAATTTTTTATTGGGATAGGTTTGCTTGCTGGTATAATAAATCTCTAGCAATGGCTAATTTAAGCCAACAGAACATCAAATTATGAAATATGAAATAGTAGGGTAGGGTGTATTTCGGATATTTCCATTTCACACAATGTTTCTCTTTTGATCAAACCAAACCACCTTACAAGGTGAAACAAACCTTCTATTTCCTAACCACACTTATCAGGAGTAAATGATTATGAAAATTGCCACTAAACTCAGTAAATTATTAACAGTTACTGGAGGATTAATAGTCGTAATAGGAGCTAGTAGAAATGCTCATGCTAGTACAATGTTTTTCACCGATGTTAATGCTTTTGATGCCTTAACAAATACAACTTTAGTAGAAGACTTTGAGGCATTCGCACCAAAAAATCGCGCTCTCCCATCCTTTGTTAGTAATGGCAATACATATACAGGTTTAGCTGGTGTTCCCCATCCTAATGTATGGGTTACTACACCTGGATATGCTAATTCTGGTGTTCCCGCAACTACTAGCAGCATACTAACTGCTAATGGCGAGGAAGATTTTACAGTAGAATTTGGTACACCTACAGAAGCGGTAGGATTTGATACTTATGTTAATGCTTTTGGTCCAGCAACAGTCAGTGTTTTTGGTACTACTGGTCTTCTTGACACTTTTCTGTTAAATCACGATCCAGCAACTGTAGGATTTTTAGGAATACTTGCTAGTGAAGAAATTAGTTCTATTCGCTGGAGTACCGTAAATGGAAGGAGGGTTGGTACAGGAATTGATAATATTGTGCAAGGTACAGAAATTGAGAGTGCATCAACGCCAGAACCTACATCTGTACTAAGTTTAATTGGTTTGGGTGTTCTAGGTTTCGGTTCACGCTTGTTAAAACGAACATCACGATAGTTTGGTAACAGCGAAACATTTACTTAGTACAAGCGGTGCGTTACATTTCATTTTTCGTATAGGGAATGCTCCGCAAACTATGTCACGCAGTGTTAACGGAGTTATGCGACAGCAAAACGCACCCTACTAGATAGACTTCCTTCTACATAGGAATCATCAATTCTTTTCCCCTACTCCCTACTCCCTACTCCCTACTCCCTAATTACCTATAAACCGGTAAAGTAAAATGAAAACAACTACCATTATTAGGACTAGAATCTACCCAAATTTTACCATAGTGAGATAAAATAATCCGGCGACACAAAGCCAAACCAATACCATAACCATCCTTTAACTCATCCCGTTTGAGTCGGAAAGAATCCTCAAAAATCCGATCGCGATTTTCCTTCGGTATACCAGGTCCACTATCAGAAACCGACACTTGCACCTTTTGAGTTGTGCGATCGAGGACGATAATCTGGATCTCCCCTTCTTTGGGAGTATACTTAATTGCATTATCAAGCAGATTAACTATTACCTGACGTATTCTTTCTCTGTCAGCATAAACCAATGGTAGATCGCTAGGGATATCTGTTTTTAACTGCAATTTTTTTAACTTCAGTCGGTCTCGAAACTGAATTTTCACCTCTGAACACAATGCTCCTATATCTAACTTCTCAGGTTGAATTTGCAACTTGGTACTTTTCCCTCTAGGTCTCTCTAGAATATCTGTAATCATTCCATCTATCACACGCACTTGATAACGTGCTTGTTTAATCAACCTTCCTACAAGAGTGGGAGAACTTTTTGCCGACTCACTCTTCACCGTTTTTTGAGTTGACTCTAAAGTTTCTAAAGCTAATGAAACTGCCGTCAGAGGGTTCCGTAAATCGTGAGCTAACATAGCAATGATACGGTCTTTAAATTTTAGTTGAGCTTGCAATTGTTCTTTTTCCCGCTTGAGGCGAAAAATTTCGTCTGACATTTGCATTAACTCGGCAGCACAATTAATTGAACTAGCAGATAATTTCTTACTAATAGCTTGTTCTGACTCATATTGGGAATTCTCATCATGCCTAGATTCTGCTAAAGAACGTTGCCAACGAGGCCACCAATATTCCAACTTCGCCACTAAATTTGTGCCAGTAAGAGTTTGCCTAGGTTCAGGATGAATTTTTAGTAAAGCAGGAGTAGCAATTAACTTAAAATGTTCTGCCATGTAGGGTTGTTCTCCTACATCAATGACATTAAATTCAAATGGGTAATCTGTTTTTAAATTACTTAGGGAGTTACGAATTGCTTGGATTTGTTCTTGAGAACCTGGACGTTGATTGATAAACAATATCAGTTGTAAGAATCCGTCGTTATTAGATTTTTCTGAAGACACCTTTACGAAATCTCTAGGTAAGTGAGATGGACTTAAGTTATCTTGTTGTCGCAGAAGAAGAGAATAATTAACCATCTAGAACTTTCCATAAATATTCCCGCCTACGTAGATTCGGCCTGACTCGGCAAGCAGGGCGGGGTTTACCACTTACCATTCACAAATTAGTTTTCAATTTATCGGCCATTATAGCGCTACACACAAGTCAAAATTCAAAATTCAAAATTCAAAATTTATTTATTAATCCCTGACTGAGTTTAAGCATTTATAAATGTCCTAACCTTTGCTTCAACCGCTATAACAGAAAGTTTGTTTCTGAGATAATTTAATCTCTATTTTATATTTTATATAATGACACTAATACTGTAAATTTGCCTTCTTAACTGTATTGAGATTATCTAATAGTCACTTGACATAATTTATTTTTTATAGTAAAGGAAACAATAATCCTTGCAAGTGGTTATAATGACTCAAATGAGATATAAATTTCTGGTAAGTGGTATACTGCAAGCTTTAACTTTAGGTGGATGATGTTGGTGAGCAGAGAAAAAAATCAGTCCCTCAAGATATTGTTCGTAGTGGCGATCGCTTTCTTTTTAATATGTCTATTATTTAATCTGCACCGCTATTATAGTTTTTACGCCTCTTACGACCAGGGTATATTCAACCAAGTTTTTTGGAATAGTATGCACGGTCGTTTTTTTA
>NZ_JAAHHT010000271.1 GCF_010672085.1 Okeania sp. SIO3I5 | reverse complement strand
TGGGAAGTCAGTGCTAATTTTATAGAGCATTTGAGAAAAACCCGGTTTCTCTATTTTTTATACCGATACTACCGGATTTGATATTACTTCTGACGTTTTACTGTTAACTTTCGCATAGCACTATTATTTAACTGCCAAAGTTCGCAGACGATTTATCGCTGCAACCAACTCAAAGCGTCGGAACAAAGCTAAATCTCCTTGTGGAAAAGGAACTAAAACATCCAAACTCTTGGATTCAATATCTGCCATGACAGCATCAATAATTTCTTGTAATGTCCGATTACCATCCATATATTGTTTTTTAGCATAAACCATAGCAGCACCAATTGCCCTCAGTTGATCTTTACTAACCAATTGTTCCACTGCAGAAAGGTCAACATCTTCACTTCCAAAGACTACCTCATCAACATCTCGCACTTTTAAACGCACATCTCGTCGCCCCCGACTAGGATCTAAACTTGCTGGTAGTGGAATTCGCGCTCGAATTTCACCAAATTTTTCACCACCTTCAGCAGTACGACCAGTGGTGTATTTTTCGGCGATCTCCTTAGCTTTTTCTGTAACTTCTTGCCCTTGGAAGTTTTCCATCGCAATGATTTTATCTGCCATTTCAAAATAGTCACCACTACCACCCATAACTAAAATAGTTGAAACTTGATAATCAGTATATAACTGTCGTACCTTATCAATAAAAGGTGTAATTGGTTCCTGTTCTTTAGCAATAAGTTCTTGCATTCGGCGATCGCGAATCATAAAATTAGTAGCTGCTGTATCCTCATCCACTAATAACACAGGGGGAGTAGAAGTCGTTGCAGTTTCTGTAGTTTCAGTTTCTGTAGTTTCAGTTTCTGTAGTTTCAGTTTCTGTAGTCTCAGATTCTTCAGATTTACTATTTCCCAGACCTGCCTCCAAAGCTTCCATAATATTTGCAGCTTGAGAGGTACTACCACTAGCATTCTCAGTAGTAAACTGAGTAGTTGAACGACCTTGAGGCAACTGATTAATAAAAGGAGAAATATCTACACCCGCAACACTACGACCATCCTCCGCTCTAATTTTAATTGCTGCCGCATCTGTCACCACAAATTCACGTCCATCACCAGGAACATGATTGTACACCCCTCGTTCAATTGCTTTCAGAAGAGTAGACTTACCATGATAACCACCACCAACAATTAATGTCACTCCTTGAGGAATTCCCATACCAGAAATTTTACCTTGATTTGGGCATTCAAACTCTACTTCCAGAGAAGAGGGAGACTTAAATGGCACTACTTCCTCAGATGATAAAGGGCGATCGTCAATCCCACTCCGACGGGGTAAAATTGCTCCATTAGCTACAAAAGCTACTAAATTTTTTTCTGGTAACTGTTTCCGCAACCAATCCGTATCTTCTACAGTTTCTACATGACGGCGACAAACATCAGCGTCTAATTGTTCATATTTCAGACTCCTGTGAACAATATATGGAATATCATCACACAGCATTTCTGCTGCTTGCCTACCTAAAATTCGACGGCCACCAGCAGGTAATCCTACTATTAATCGGACTTCTACACCCTTTTGATTGCTTAATTTTACAGGTTTTGCCCTTTGTAAAGCTGGGTTTTCACCAGGAGCAAGTTTAGGAGCTGGAGGCGCTAGTTTAATCAGGTATACTGATGTCCGTTCTAGAACTTCTTGTCCCATTTTTGTAATTGCTATCATCCCACTTTTGCCTGTCCCACGCCTGGCACTGACTTCGTAGGCCGTTCTGTCAAATTTACGAGTCAGGAAATCTCGTAAGGCCATTTCCCTAATAGGAGTTTTATAAAGTTCTGGAGGAAAGCCAGAAACGGTATAAGGCACCTGTACCCGAAGTTTACTAGGGGCGGCAAAGGGGTCTCCCTGAACATAGTCAATAATTAGGGTAAAATCAGGAAATTCGTAACTACCTTGAATGTCTCTGTAGGCTTTGTAGTTACCGTTGTCTAGGTCTAATAGTTTCCGCCTGAGAGTTTGTTGATTAGTCATTTTTCAGGTGTCAGGTGTCATTTCAGTTATCAGTTATCAGTTATCAGTTATCAGTTCCTCTGGCTGTTTGCTCCGCATTCCGCAGGAAAGTCAAAGGCTTGAGACCTTATTTTTTGGTCTTTATAGATTTGATATTTGACAATTAATTTTTTAGTTGGTGCTTCTGAGAATTATTTTTAAAGATAAGAATATATACCCAATCGTAATCCAAAAGCTTACACTATAAATCTTGATTATAGTCTAATCAGATCCATTGTTTTCAAAATTATATAAATTCATGCAAATCTTTTAATTATATATTAACAGAACTGTAATGTCAATTATATTATTTGTATAAATTTTAGTTAGACTATTATCTATTCAGTTAAAATTAGATAGAGGAAGGGGTTAAATTGACTAAATAATAGGAATAAACAAGAGAAGAAAGATTTTCCTGGTTAGTAAAATCAGACAATTTTGTTGGCTTTACTGATTTTTAATATGATTTGTATTTCTTAGCGATCGCTCAATTATTGAATAAAAAATATTTGAGATTATTCAATTTTTATTTTCATACCTTGACTCAGTAATGCCTTTTGTCATACTTAAATTCCCGAAAAAAGGGATACAGTTATTTCTGACTTTATGGAAGTACATATTAGGGAGTAGAGAGTGAGATAATTGTCAAAACCGAATTGGGTATTAGACAAACAATCAGTCCAACTATCTAATCAACAGCAAAAGTGATGGAGCAATTTATTGGTAAAGTTTTACACGATCGCTACCGCATCCAATCTATACTTGGTGGTCAAACTGGTCGTAGAACTTTTCTTGCTAATGACTTACAAACAGGTTTGTTGGTTGTCGTTAAGTTGTTGCTATTCAGCCCCGACTTTACTTGGGAACATCTGAAACTGTTTGAACGGGAAACTGAAGTGCTGAAATTTCTCGAACATCCCGCTATTCCTCAATATCTAGACTACTTTGATGTGGAGATAGAGTTAGGAAAAGGTTTTGCCTTAGTTCAAACTTATATTGAGGCTAAATCGTTGTCCGACTGGATACAGTCTGGTCGTACTTTTAGCGAAGACGATATTAAAGCGATCGCTAAAGAGCTATTAAAAATTTTAGATTACCTGCATAGTCGCCAACCACCTGTTATTCATCGAGATATTAAACCCAGTAACATTTTATTAGCTGACCGCAGTGGTAATAGCATTGGGCAAGTTTACCTAATTGACTTGGGTTCAGTTCAAACGGCAGTACATGGTGGAACCCGGACAATTGTTGGCACTTATGGCTATATGCCACTTGAACAATTTGGGGGAGAAACTACACCCGCTTCAGATTTATATGCTTTGGGAGGGACTCTCATTTATCTGGCAACCGGACAACATCCCGATCGATTACCTCAAAAGCAGATGCGTATCCAGTTTGAAGAGCGGGTAAATCTCAGTCCACATCTAATCGACTGGCTCAAATCAATGACAGAACCAAGTTTAGATTTACGACTGAAATCGGTAAAACAAGCATTAGAAGCTCTAGAAAATCAGTTGACTGTTATTACCAAACCTTATGGTAGCAAAGTTCAAGTTACGAAGACCATAGAGATGTTGGAGATTTTTGTTCCACCACGAGGGTTCCATTTAGGGCTAATTTTCTTAATTTTGTTAAAAATTCCAATGTGCATTCCTATCTTTGTTGGTTATAGACAGGCTTTGGCAAATTGGTTGAATCCTGATGGATGGTTTATGGCTTTTTTTTTATTTTTATTATTGGGAGCAAATCTGGGAATGATTTGGATAATTATCTTTACTTTATTTGGAACATTTAAGCTTTGTATTACTCAATCAAAAATTTCTCGCTTTTTAGAAATATTTGGGTTGAGGTACAGGGGCACCTTGACTGCATCTCGACAGAATATTACAAAAATTGAACTCACCTCCGTTTCATATGAAATAGATTCCGAAGGAGATACTTTTGAAGTACCTCCTGAAATTAATATTTGGGCAGGAACAAAGAAATTTACACTGAATAATGATATTGGTTTGACTCCCCCTGAGCTTGATTGGCTTGCTCAGGAGTTAAGCTGCTGGCTAAATTTACCGATTACCAGGAATGAATTTTTAATGAAAAATCTTGACTCGCCAAAAAGTTAAAATTTAGGAAGGTCATTTCAGTTATCAGTTATCAGTTATCAGTACCTCTGCCTGTTTGCGCAGCATTCCGCAGGAAAGTCAGAGGCTTGAAATATTGAACCTGTTTTTTTTCATCCCCTTGAAAGGGGAGGCTTGAGACCTGATTTTTTGGTAAAAAAGCTAAGTCTTGGGAAAAGATGAAGAATGCTTAGAGGTCTTATTCCTATGAAAATAGAAGAAATTGGAAGTAGTCAAATATGATAATTCCTAACTAACAACTTCTTATATAAAATCAGGTTGAACACTTAATTAGGGCTTGCTGAAAAAGTATACGCAAGTAAGGGTAGGAGTCAGGAGACAGGAGACAGGAGACAGGAGGAATCGGGAATTTAGAGAAGGCAGGAGGAAGATTATCCCTTAATTTTTCAGCCAATAGTCAACCCTTTCATCCTCACTTTATGCAGCTCTTGATTAAGGAAACCCTTGTACTTTTTCAAGACTTGAAAAAGCTCAAACCTTTATCTTTCAATGCTTTTATATTTAATCAGCAAGCCCTAATTATATAACTGGATTCTATATCATCCCAAAATTTCAATAACTATAACGTTGCAGTTCAGGGTCTAACCCCTCATAGCGCTCCAAATATCGGGAAATATTACCGTTTGAACACTTATTATATAACTGGATTCTATATCATCCCAAAATTTCAATAACTATAACGTTGCAGTTCAGGGTCTAACCCCTCATAGCGCTCCAAATATCGGGAAACATTACCCTTTGAACACTTATTATATAACCGCACTCTATATCATCCCAAAATTTCAATAACTACAACGTTGCAGTTTGGGGTCTAACCCCTCATAGCGCTCCAAATATCGGGAAATATTACCGTTTGAACACTTATTATATAACCGAACTCTATATCATCCCAAAATTTCAATAACTATAACGTTGCAGTTTGGGGTCTTACCCCTCATAGCGCTCCAAATATCGGGAAATATTACCGTTTGAACACTTGCAGCGCTTTTCAGATTGATGAACCACATCGCCACAGCCAGAACCTTGTAGGGGACTAACCATGGTTAGTCCCTACTGTGGTTTACCCAAATGAAAACTGCTGTATTATATAACCGAACTCTATATCATCCCAAAATTTCAATAACTACAACGTTGCAGTTTGGGGTTTAACCCCTCATAGTGCTCCAAATATCCGGGAACATTACCGTTTGAACACTTATTATATAACCCGACTCTATATCATCCGAAAATTTCAATAACTATAACGTTGCAGTTCAGGGTCTGACCCCTCATAGCGCTCCAAATATCCGGGAACATTACCGTTTGAACACTGATTATATAACCCGACTCTATATCATCCGAAAATTTCAATAACTATAACGTTGCAGTTCAGGGTCTGACCCCTCATAGCGCTCCAAATATCCGGGAACATTACCGTTTGAACACTGATTATATAACCCGACTCTATGTCATCCGAAAATTTCAATAACTATAACGTTGCAGTTCAGGGTCTGACCCCTCATAGCGCTCCAAATATCCGGGAACATTACCGTTTGAACACTGATTATATAACCGAACTCTATATCATCCCAAAATTTCAATAACTATAACGTTGCAGTTTGGGGTCTGACCCCTCATAGCGCTCCAAATATCCGGGAACATTACCGTTTGAACACTTATTATATAACCGGACTCTATATCATCCCAAAATTTCAATAACTACAACGTTGCAGTTTGGGGTCTAACCCCTCATGGCGCTCCAAATATCCGGAAACATTACCGTAGGGGTTTGGTCTCCAAACCCCTATAATACCAATTTGAAAAAAAATGTTACGAATAGTAAGGGCGATAAAAATACTTTACAGGAGATATCGTGTTGGCAAAAAAGATGATTTCCAACCTAAAAATGGTATTGAAGCCATTCCCATACGATTCCTGACTCCTGAGTCCTGACTCCTGACTTCTAAAAAGTACCCTATCTACCTATCTATTTGTAGCAAACATTTATCAAACTGGTATAAAAAGTCAGGTTGAACACTTATCGTATATCTGCGGGAGATAGTTGATACGGTACAGGGGGAGATTGAATATTGAAGTCTAGGCGTTGCTGATGCGTGGGTATGATTTGTATTTTTTGATAATTGCTAAACTATTGAATAACAACTATTTCAGATTGTTCAATTTTTATTTTCATACCTTGATTCAGCAACGCCGAAGTCTAGATAGAATTATGAACATATATTTAGATAACCGGATTCTATATTACTTCTTATATCAAATCCGTTGGCTTCGGAGTAACATAATTCTGTCGTCGTTATACAATGCTTAGGGGCGAATGCCATTCGCCCCTACCACGTAAACTCTTATCTTTAAATACTGAATAACAACTATGCTACCGGATTTGATATTACTCCTCACTTCCTAATAATTTCCAGAATACCTTTATCTCCATCAAGATTAGCCTCCACTCCCACAGGTAAAGCAGCATTAGGACTATCATGGCCAAAGGGAAGGTCAGAGACAATAGGAATGTTTAGATCGGCCAAGCGATCGCGCAATACATCCTCCACAGTAAACTCAGTACGATCGATTCGTCCAGAGGAACACTGAGTAAACCGCCCCAGAGCGATACCTTTAACCTGCTGCAAAACACCAGCCATGCGCCACTGAGTCAACATTCGGTCAATGCGGTAAGGAGCTTCATTCACATCTTCTAAAGCTAAAATTGTCCCACTCAAATCTGGTTGATATTTAGTACCTAATAAATGACCAGCTACAGTCAAATTTGCTGGCATTAAGTAACCCTTTGCTTGACCACCACCCCAAGCATTTCCTTTTAAAGCTTCTAAAGGACGACCCTCCACCAAATCAAATAGTCGTTGAATTGACCATTCTGGCTCCCCAGCTAAAGTAGTTAACAATGGACCATGAACGCAGGGAAAATCAATTTTACTAAAAGTCCATAACAGAGTAGTAATATCAGAAAAACCAATCAACCATTTAGGGGTAGGTCTGGGTGGCCATTGCCAATTTTCGAGTAAGCGACTAGCACCATAACCACCTCTAGCACAGAGAATCCCACGAATATCTGGATTATTAATCGCTGCTGTTAATTGACTACGACGACTTTCATCTGTACCTGCTAAATAACCCCACTGCTTGTCATAGTCAGGGGTGAGTTCTACTTGATAACCACGCGATCGCCAAATTTCTACTCCTTTGTTCAAAGCATCTAATTCTCGTAGACAACCACTAGGTGAAATAACTTGTAGTAAGTCACCTGGTTTTAAGTAGTTTTGATTTAGCATATTAAGTATGATTATTTCTATTACCGAATAATTACAGCAATTTCGGAGGCGCGTGAGGTACAAAATTTCATTTAGTAATGAGTGGCAGTTCAACCTTCCAGGTTGTTACAGACTAGAAGTCTGAACTGCAAAGATAGAGATTAATCTTCAACTGTACCTCACCATCCTCATGCATTGCTGTAAATAATTAAATAATTAAATAATTCAGCTTTGTTAGCCTTCCCTTGGATCGGGGAAAAAGCGGTCGGCAAGTGGAGCGGTCCGTAGGATGGGATGGATGGGTTACCGGCGCCATATCCAATCAACCAAGAGAAATAAATTTTTTCCCTACCGCGTCAATCCTCTCCCTTTTAGGGAGAGGTAATTATCAATTATCAATTATCCATTATCCATTATCCATTATCCATTATCCATTATCCATTATCCATTATCCATTAATGAAGTTTTAGTCCTATTCACAATTAAAATATTACGATTTCGGTCGCCTACTCTTTCATACTTAAATTCATCAACACCTTCCATCGCTAAGTACACCCCCCAGCCACCAAGGTCTTTTTTTTCTAAAAGTTTTCTTAAAGTTTCCGCTGTAACAGTTTCTCTGGTTGTCGGGTCATACGGTATTCCAGTATCTTCAAGAACAATAGCGAGACTTTCGCGATCTATTTTAGCTTCCAGATATATATTTCCTTTTAATCCAACTTCATCATAACCATGAGTAATAATATTTGTGGCTATTTCATCTACTGCTAAACATAGTTTATATGCTCTTTTTTCTATACCAGCTTCTTGTGTTGCTGAGGTCAAATATTGACGAATTTTTTGTAAAGAGTCTTGGCTACCAGGTACTGTTAAAGGTTCCATAAATACTCCTTTTTTTGAATTTTTTAGAAATAGTTTGAGTTAATTTCTACCCACTTTTACAGCGGTTTTCATATGAATAAACCACAATGATACTGACTCCTAACTCCTAAGGACCTACGGACGTTGCTTGAGCATTAATGCGTTTTCCGTTCCGGAATGCTCCTATTCCATGTCGCTGAGCGTTAACGGAGTTGTGATGCAAGCTAAACGTCCCTACCTCCTGACTCCTGACTCCTGACTCCTGACTCCTGACTCCTAGATCATGAATTTAGTGGTCTACTCAACTGAAAAGCACTGTAATGTTACACTGCTTTTCAGATTGATGACCTCACGTCACAACCAAAACCCAGTAGGGACGTTCCATGGAACGTCCCTACTGTGGTCTACCGTGCAGGAAAACTGCTGTAAAATATCATCAAGTTATAGTCAAATATTCCACTTGATAGCCACGCGATCGCCAAATTTCTACTCCTTTGTTAAAAGCATCTAATTCTCGTAGACGACCACTAGGTGAAATAACTTGTAATAAGTCACCTGGTTCTAAGTAGTTTTGATTTAACATATTCAGTACAATTATTTCTATTACCGAATAATTAATAATTAAATAATTAAATAATTCAGCTTTGTTAGCCTTCCCTTGGATAGGGGAAAAAGCGGTTGGCAAGGGTCCCAGTCCGTAGGATGGGATGGATAGGTTACCGGCGCAAGATCCAATCTCCCTTTGAGAAATAAATTTTTTCCCTACCGCGTAAATCCTCTCCCTAAAAGGGATAGGTAATTATCAATTATCAATTATCAATTATCCATTATCCATTATCCATTATCCATGAATTAAGTTGTAGTTCTATTCACAACTAAAATATTACGATTTCCTTCTTTTAATTTCTCATACATAAACTTATCAACACTTTCATAAATCAAGAATATTCCCAACCTACCGATAGAGCGTTCTTCTAAACTTTTTTGTGTTGTTAAAGTTTCTTCTTCTAATATGTATGGATCGGTAGGATCGTAATGTTTACCTTTATCTTCAAGATAAATAGTTAAACTTTCCTCATTTATTTCAGCTTGTATCGAAATATTTCCTGATAAACCAGCTTCATTATAACCATGAGTAATAATATTTGTTGCTATTTCATCTACTGCTAAACATAACTTATATGATGCTTTCTTTTCTAAACCTGCTTCTGTTGCTGCTGACTTAATATATTTACGAATTTCTCCTAGACAATCTAGTGTTCCATCTAATGTTAATGCTTCCATAAATTCTCCTTTTTTTTGTTTTTTGGGTAAGAGTTTGAGTTCATTTCTCCGCACCGCTAACATTGTAATGTCATCAAATTGTGGAGCATCTTCCATGTAATCAAACAATTTATTTTTAATCCGCTCCATCAATTCTGATGCTGTATTAGCAGGCTTTTCCACCATTTCTTTTAGTCTATTGTCTGTAAATAACTTTCCCTCCGGAGATTTTGCTTCAGTTACACCATCAGTATAACCAATTAATATTTCTCCACGTTCTAACTTAACTTGATGAATTTCAAACTTCATATTTGGCATCATCCCCACCGCAGGCCCGCTAGAATTTAGCGTCTGTTTTATACCATCTTGATTAATAATATATAGTGGTTCATGCCCTCCATTAACATAGCTAAGTAAACCTGTATTTGGATCTAGCACCCCAAAAAATAATGTAGCAAACATACTCATTTGCCAGTGTTGTTCCGCAACATAGTCGTTAGTAAGGCGAACAGCTTGAAGAGCAGCATTATGGTGATCCAAATTAGTTGAAGTTGCAGTTGCTTGTAATTTAGTTTCCCCAACAGAAAAGATGCGAATTAAGCTGCGGAATAAAGCCATAAATAATGCTGCACCCACTCCTTTATCACAAACATCTGCTATTACTAACCCTATTTGATCATTGCCAAGGGAAAAAGCATCGTAAAAGTCTCCTGCTACTTGCTTTGCGGGATGAAAACAAGCAACTATTTCCCAATCATTCAACTTAGGAATATCATAAGGGAGGAAATCTATTTGAATTTGTCTACCCTTTTCTAATTCATGGTCAAGAGCTTTAGAATAAGTATCTAGTTCTCCATAAAGTCTAGCATTTTCTAGAACCAACCCTATTTGTTCAGCAGTAGCTTGCATTGACTCTGCCATTCTCTCAGTAAAATGATTCGGTTCAGAGTGCAATAAAGTAATAATACCACGTAAATCTTGACCATTGATAATTGGAACACCTAATGCTGAACGAACTATGTAAGGTTGATTAGGTAAAGTTAACCAGCGATCGTCGTGTTCTGTATCAGTAATTAACCCTATCTTACGGTGACGACTTACCCAACCTGCCAACCCTTTGTCTAAAACACTGCCTATTAGTTTAATCCGTTGTTCCGGGGTGACTTCAGTGCGAGAGAGAATAGCGTCTACAATTTTCTTAGATACAGGATCTAGTAAGAATAAACTTCCCTTCTCGGTAGAGGTTACATCAGCACAAACATCCAAAGTTTTTTGTAAAGCAGCTTTAATAATTCCTCCTGGCCTAGAGGAGCATCCTGTCGTTACTTCTATCAATACCTTTTGAGCTAGTCGGAAGGCTGCTATTTCATCTTGGAGTTTGGCCATCTCTTGTCGCAGCAAATCTAGTTCTTCTCTGAGGTTTTCTTCTGTAGATTCCATTGCTGATAATACTCTTAGCCTGTTAATAATGATATAGAGGTTAAGTACTGATGACTAGGAAATAATTGCTCCTTGGCCTTTTTTTCTAATTTCACGAAGTAACATAACGTTTACTTTAAAAAAGTAGGCTGGACTAACCATTTAAGCGATTTGAACCCTTAGGCTAGATTTGTGGTTAGTCATTAACGCTTGCCGACAGATACATCAACCTACCATACTATAACAGTTTACTTTTATAATTTAGGCTAGCTATAGTAATTCATGTATTGAATGAAAGTTTTCTTGAATTCTACTCCAATTTTCTGTAAATCGTGAAGCTACTAAACTCTTTGTTAATCCTTTCTCTTGGACAATTTTATGTAAGAGAGTTAGCAAATGCTAATGACAGAAAATCATGGGCATGAAATCCTAGTGAAACATCTTGATTAGATTTTAGACTATTGTATAGTTCTCTAACTTGATTTGGATAAAAAGCAGAACAACTATCGGCTAAATAAATAATATTTGGAGAGAATATTCTTAACAGTTTTTCATAAATTTTTTCCAGTTCCTCTTGGCTATATCTTGATGAATAAGTAACATTGGTTGAGATAGAGATACCAACTTCTATCGCTGCTGGAATATGTTTTTCTAGAAGTTCCCACTCATTTGGTGCATAAGCAAACCGCAATAAAGAAATCCCAGCTTGTTTAATTTTTTCAAAATCAGGTTTTTTATTCAGTCCAGAGGGATGTATCATCAGCACAAAATTTACATCTGGATATTCAGAAGTTAATTCTTTAGCAAGACTCAAGGGGAAATCGTTTGTAATCCCTAGTTTATCTGTACTACCTATGATTTTTTGGATATCTGCTATCCGATACTATTTTGCTAACAAAAGCTAACAATGCACAGTAAGATTAACCTACTGAGGGGGTATCTCCCAAAGTGATAGAAGGATGTTCTACCACGCTTTTAATCAATATTCCACGCGCTCCATTCAA
>NZ_JAAHHT010000270.1 GCF_010672085.1 Okeania sp. SIO3I5 | reverse complement strand
AGGGAAAACTAAGCAATTCAGATACTGAATATTTACTCTTATTCGTCCGCTCTTAATTATTAATTATTAATTATTAATTATTAATTAGTATGCTTCTTACCCAATCCTACTCTCCCTAAGACCTGCAACCATTGTGCAGATTGACCTTGAATGGCTTCCTAAGATTTCGACCTTTATTCTTAGGTGTCTTAGAGAGGTTTCCTCGTTCCCTTATTCCTTTATTACGGCTGATTTAGTGAGGCAAAATCTCCCGGAGGGTTCGGTATGGTTGTCGATGATTCCGGACATATGGAATCACCCATTGACCCTCTGACTTTCGTCCTACATCCCATAGCTACCTTTGGAATGGATTTATGTCACGAGAGTTTAATTGCTTTCTGTACGTCCACTTGTCAGCCTTTGCTTGCGGTATCGTTCCTCGGTAACTGGTATTTTCCCGCTTTTAGACCAGCTTCATGGATTGATGTTCAGTCGCTACCATGTGGCCTATGCTTTCTACCCAACAACAAGGCGGTGGAATTTCACCACTAAGGATATAAGAGTTTTCACAGGTCGAAGTTTTACTTCATGTTATGACCTGGAAGGCTAGATATACCTGCTTTTCAGCAGTCTTGACTAACCAACGAGTCGCACAAATCCATCATAATCAAAAACTTCATCATCTTCTGTAATTGTGCTACGATCGGCAAAATCCATTGTGTAAGACATTCCAGAACATCCACCTTGACGTACCCCTACTCGTAGGCAAAGGTCTTTTCCTTGTTTCTCTCTCAAGAAGAGAACCTGCTTGACAGCAGATTCGGTCATCAGAATTCCTTTTTTTTGAGACTGAGTAGTTTGTGTCATTTTTTTCTAGCTCCTTATACTGCTATAAGTGTCTAATAGTTATTTGTTACTACTTAAGTATATTTTATATACATTCTTCAAAATCGAACTGATAAATACCTTGAATATTTACGATTAATCAAAAATATTTTTTTTAAGATATACACATTGTGCTTTAAGACCCGAGATGTTGAGAATAATAAAAATATTTGAAAATTTTGAAAATAATAAATAATTAGGGATTCCTCATAAGTCAGAACTCAGGAGGAAGTTTGAAAGTATTAGGAGGATAAATTTTTTGAGTTGCTTAGGTGGAACAGATTTCTATTGCTAATTAAGCAGACATGATACATGATATAAATATAAAAAATATAAATATTTAGTCTAAGATTAAAGTAGGACTCAACAATAAGCTTCAAAATGGTTTATAATAAGGAATTAAAACTCCGAGGAACCAAGCACCACAAAATGCTTTTCATTCTATAGTGGGAGATAGTTAGTCTTGAATTTTTAGCTAATAGCTAAATGCTATTTGAAATGCTATTTGCGCAGCATGAACTAAGAAAAAGCAGATAGCTAGTTAATACCATAAGTTATTAATTAATAGTTTTTATGATTTAATAAAGACTATTAATTATCGTATGGTAGAATCATTGAAAAGATAGGTGTAAATTATATAGTAAGTTTCAACACTTTTGTATTATTATATCCCTTAATTCTAGCAATAGTTTAGATAGTTAAAGATATAACTCTCTTACTTAATGCTAGCAAGGCCGTTCCAGAAAAATGTATATAAGAATACATGGCTCGAAATATGGTTTAAGGTCAAAAGAAAAAATATCCAGCAATAGCTTCACTTTTACAGGCTTAGTCTATGGCAGCTCTCAATCCTTCAACAATTCGTAGGTTACAAAAATTACAACAAGTTCCTAGTGTATGGGAAGGCGATCGCCGTCCTATATCTCCAGACTCAAGCTCTAACCCAGAATTAGAATCAGAAACAACAAACGAATGTATTATCTGGGTAGATGGCTCCCATGGTATGGTCAGAGCGATGGATATGGTGACGCCAGATACAGGCCCAGAAGCAATTGTTCGGACATTATTGCGAGCTATGGAAAATCCTCAAAGTCCAGCTCCAGCAATTAGGCCACAAAAAATAGTAGTTAAAGACCGAGAAATTCAATTTTTTCTCAGGGGTGTCTTACAAAACCTGGGAATTACAATTGATTATGTACCAGATTTACCTCTAATTGATGAAATATTTCGGGGACTACAAGAAGTATCGGATAATCGTCCGCCTCAGTTACCTCCTGAATATGCAGAAGCTTTAGTGGAAAAAGCAGAGCAAGTTTGGGATGATGCTCCGTGGGAAATATTAGGAGAACATCAAATCATCTGTGTGGAACTTAATCAATGGGATATTGAAAATCTATATGTCTGTGTTTTGGGTAAATTGGGCATGGACTATGGAATTTTGTTGTATCGCTCTTTAGATTCTCTGAAAAGGTTTAGAGAAAGGGTAGCTTATGAAAAATCTTATGAAAATTTAGAAGAAGCTTTTTTAGGACAAGATTGCCTTTTCATTACTTATGATAGTTTTCAGGATGAGCAGAATCAGAATGGGGATAGAAACCTAGAAAATTTATCAATATCTGAAATTCAGGCCAATTTTGGTAATTTACATCCTTTAGAAGGTTTAAGGTCTGTTCTCTATGAAGAGGAAGCAGTCACAACATTGGTTACTTTAGAAGCACTACATCGCTTTTTGCGAGCCTCCCGTAAGAAAATGATAGGTGATAACTTCCCTAGTATTAGTAGTCGCTACCGGATTCCCATACCAAAATCAGATGAGGTAGTATCAGTGAAAGTAACTACCATGCCAGAAGTAGCAGAAGAGTTATATGAAATGGCTATGGAGACTGAGACGGAAGGCGATGGAGAGTTAGAAATTGAAATGCCGATGCTAAAGGATGACTTAGTACCAGCAAATTCTTTGTTGAGTTTGGGAGTAGTTCCTTGGGAGACAGTGGCATATTTACGAGATAATACCAAACAATATCAGGCAGCAGAGGAAGATATTGAAACATCAGGAGAAGGTCTACCTATAATTTTAATTCAAACTTCTCTACCAAAAGCAACTAAGTTGATAACAGATTTACAAGAAGGTGAGGGACTTCATGGTATAGGATTTAATCCAGGGGAAGACCCTATGGAGGAAAAAAATTATGATTTGGGTATATTGAAAACTTATGATGGTGTATTGCATTTATTTGGTGAATTTATGCAAAATGACCCTGTACACCAGGAAGCTAAACAAAAATGGGATGAGCGTTGCATTGCTACTGATGGTTGGTGTGGTTTGATTATTGCTAGAGGCATTACAGGTGCTTCCCGTGGGCAACCTGAATTTAAGGATATGATGGCTTTGTTTGAAATCAGATTCCTGTCATCTCAAGAATTGGGGATTGGGCCATTGAAGTTGATGCCAGTGTCTTATGAATAGGGAATAGGGAATAGGGAATAGGGAATAGGGAGTAAGGAGTAAGGAGTAAGGAGTAAGGAGTAATGAGTAGGGGGAGTGTGGGAAGTAAGAAACTCCTATGATGACTGATACAAAATTACTATCTGACAAATTTTTCTACAAAGCTTTTATCGTTTCTCTATATCCCATAAGTTTTGGTCTTAGTGTGAACCGTCTTTCTCTATAGAACCCATTTGGTATTTATTTTATAAGTTACAAGTCTAATACCCATATGGGTTTGATGATTCTGGCAGTCATTTTTCATAATTTTTTGGTCTCCTGAACCCTTATAGTTGTAAGTCGCTCCTTAAAACAGCTTTCCTGAAGGCTTTGTATTTCAAGAAAAGATACCAAATGGGTTCTATAAATCCCATTTTTACTAACTACTAACTACTAACTACTAACTACTCCCTACTCCCTATTTTTTTAGAGCAAATTACTTTCTCGAACCTCAAAAGGGTTTCCTAAATTGGTAAAATTGTTAAAAATTGTAAAAAAATTGAGTAAGGAAATAAAAAATGCGAGTAGCGATCGCAGGGGCAGGTTTAGCAGGAATGGCCACTGCTGTAGAGTTGGCTGATGCTGGACATCAAGTGGAAATATTTGAATCTCGCCCCTTTGTTGGAGGGAAGGTAGGTAGTTGGGTAGATGGAAATGGAAACCATTTAGAAATGGGTTTGCACGTTTTCTTTGGCTGTTACTACCAACTTTTTGAGTTAATGAAAAAAGTGGGAGCCTTTAAAAACCTTCGTCTTAAAGAACATACCCACAATTTTATCAATAAGGGGGGCAAAACAGGTTCTCTAGATTTTCGTTTCCTGACGGGAGCGCCTTTTAATGGATTAAAGGCTTTCTTTACCACATCTCAGCTCTCGGCGCAAGATAAGTTACAAAATGCGATCGCCCTGGGCACCAGTCCAATAGTTAGAGGGTTGGTAGATTTTGATGGGGCAATGAAAACTATTCGAGATTTGGATAAGGTAAGTTTTGGAGACTGGTTTCGTGGCCAAGGTGGCTCTGATGGAAGCATTAAAAGAATGTGGAACCCTATTGCTTATGCTCTGGGGTTTATTGATGCAGATAATATTTCTGCTCGATGTATGTTGACAATATTCCAATTGTTTGCTGCAAAAACTGAAGCGTCTGTGTTGCGGATGTTGGAAGGTTCTCCTTATGAGTATCTCCACAAACCTATTGTTGATTATTTGGAGGAACGGGGTACTAAAATTTTTACTAGACGACAAGTTAGGGAAATTCAGTTTTCTGAGAATGATGGAGAAACTCTTGTTAGTGGAATAGTTGTAGCTAATGGGGATACAGAAGAAACTATTGTTGCTGATGCTTATGTTTTTGCTTGTGATGTACCAGGTATTAAGCGGATTCTACCTGAAGCTTGGCGGAAATGGCCGGAGTTTGACAATATTTATAAGTTGGATGCGGTACCTGTGGCTACGGTACAGTTAAGATTTGATGGTTGGGTGACGGAGCTACATGATAAAAACCAACGTCAACAATTAGATCGTGCTGTTGGTCTTGATAATTTACTTTATACTCCAGATGCTGATTTTTCGTGTTTTGCTGATTTGGCATTGACAAGTCCGGGAGATTATTATCGTCAAGGGGAGGGTTCTTTATTACAGTTGGTATTGACGCCGGGCGATCCTTTTATTAAGGAGAGTAATGAGGCGATCGCTAACCATGTTTTAAAGCAAGTCCATGAGTTGTTTCCTTCGTCGCGGGAATTAAATATGACTTGGTATAGTGTGGTGAAGTTAGCTCAGTCTTTATATCGGGAAGCTCCTGGTATGGATCTATATCGCCCGAATCAACAGACTCCTGTGCCTAACTTTTTTCTGGCGGGTAGTTATACTCAACAAGATTATATTGATAGTATGGAGGGGGCAACTATTTCTGGTAAGCAAGCAGCTAAGGTAATTTTGGCGAATGTTGAAAATATTTTAGGGAGTAGTTCAACAATTAATAATTAACAATTAATAATTAATAATTACCTCTTCTTATAAATAAAGAAGAGGATTGGCTAAAGGATTTTTTTTCTCCATTAATTGAGAGGCTTTATATCTTAATTTTTTGGTAATGGAGGAAAGTCTGCTCTCTGGGGCGTGTCTGCAAATTGTTATCAAGGGAGTAGGGAGATATGCTTGTTATGCTAAGTAAAATTATTGAATAAATAATAAGGAAATAAAATGTTTCTTCGTAAAGCACAATTTATTGTGTTAACTTGCATAGCAGTTTTTCTATTTTTTCTTTGTCTTGAAGTTGCTCATATAGATCGAAGTTTAGCTCAAGAAAATCTACAAAAGGTAGTTATTTGCAGTCCTAAAAACCCTAATAATATTACTTATGAACTATTCGATGAATGTACATCTGTTGTCAACGGCAAACTATAGGTAGGAAACGAGTGACAAGTTAAGCTTGCCTACAATTTGGAACTAGAGGTCTTTTTTAATTTCAATAAAAATTATAGACATTTACGGACTGCTCTATAATTCCTATTTTGCCTAACTAGGGTTTGCTGATTAAATCTAAAAGCATTGACAAGTAAAGGTTTGAGCATTTTGGGAGGTAAAAAAAGTGCAAACTTTTCAGCTTGAGTAACCAAAAAGTTAGGACTTTGGGTAGACAAGCTGAGTAAAGATAAAGGTACAATTATTCCTCCTACTTTCTCTGTCTCCCCAAACAGACGACACTCTGCTTTTTTCAGCAAACCCTAATTAAATCATTTTCTGCAGCACCCTGGCGAGGGGATGAGTAGTGGAATTTTCCGATTATTGCGTATGGAGCAATAATTAAAATCATTTTCTGAAGCACCCTGGCGAGGGGATGAGTAGTGGAATTTTCCGACTATTGCGTATGGAGCAATAATTAAAATCATTTTGTGAAGCACCTCGGCGAGGGGATGAAGAGTGGAATTTTCCGACTATTGCGTATGGAGCAATAATTAAAATCATTTTGTGAAGCACCTCGGCGAGGGGATGGATAGTGGAATTTTCCGACTATTGCGTATAGAGCAATAATAGATTCATTTTGTGAAGCACCCGGACGAGGGGATGAAGAGTGGAATTTTCCGACTATTGCGTATGGGGCAATAATTAAAATCATTTTGTGAAGCACTCGGGCGAGGGGATGAGTAGTGGAATTTTCCGACTATTGCGTATAGAGCAATAATAGATTCATTTTGTGAAGCACCCGGACGAGGGGAGATGAATAGTCACATTTTTCCTCTATTGCGTATAAAGCAATAATCAAAATCATTGTCTTAAGCACTCCGGCGAGGGGATGGATAGTGGAATTTTCCGACTATTGCGTATAGAGCAATAATAGATTCATTTTGTGAAGCACCCGGACGAGGGGATGAATAGTGGAATTTTCCGACTATTGCGTATGGGGCAATAATTAAAATCATTTTCTGAAGCACCCGGGCGAGGGGATGAATAGTCACATTTTTCCTCTATTGCGTATGGAGCAATAATAGATTCATTTTATAAAGCACTCTGGCGAGGGGAGATGAATAGTCACATTTTTCCTCTATTGCGTATAGAGCAATAATCAAAATCATTGTTTTAAGCACTCCGGCGAGGGGATGGATAGTGGAATTTTCCGACTATTGCGTATAGAGCAATAATAGATTCATTTTGTGAAGCACCCGGACGAGGGGATGAAGAGTGGAATTTTCCGACTATTGCGTAGGTCACAATAATTAAAATCATTTTGTGAAGCACCCCGGCGAGGGGAGATGAATAGTCACATTTTTCCTCTATTGCGTATAGAGCAATAATAGATTCATTTTGTGAAGCACCTCGGCGAGGGGATGAAGAGTGGAATTTTGCTTCTATTGCGTAGGTCACAATAATTAAAATCATTTTCTGAAGCACCCGGGCGAGGGGATGAATAGTCACATTTTTCCTCTATTGCGTATGGAGCAATAATAGATTCATTTTATAAAGCACTCTGGCGAGGGGAGATGAATAGTCACATTTTTCCTCTATTGCGTATAAAGCAATAATCAAAATCATTGTCTTAAGCACTCCGGCGAGGGGATGGATAGTGGAATTTTCCGACTATTGCGTAGGTCACAATAATCAAAATCATTTTCTGAAGCACCCTGACGAGGGGATGAAGAGTGGAATTTTCCGACTATTGCGTAGGTCACAATAATCAAAATCATTTTCTGAAGCACACCCTGACGAGGGGATGAAGAGTGGAATTTTCCAACTATTGCGTAGGTCACAATAATCAAAATTATTTTCTGAAGCACACCCTGACGAGGGGATGAATAGTGGAATTTTCCAACTATTGCGTAGGTCACAATAATCAAAATTATTTTCTGAAGCACCCTGGCGAGGGGATGAATAGTGGAATTTTCTGATAAGGATTTTTTTGGGCACTCCTGTAATTTGAAAAGCTTGTATAATGTTTCCATACCTTATGAGTTTTGGTCTTATCTGAACCTTATTTCTCATAATTTCCATTTTTCCTAACTACTTCCTACTCCCTAAAAATTATGAGTAATTGGCTAGAACATAGTGTACAGATAGAGGTAGCTGCTCCCATTGATTTAGTTTGGAATCTCTGGTCTGACTTAGAACAAATGCCACAATGGATGAAGTGGATTGAATCTGTTGAAGTTCTTAAAGATAACCCAGACTTATCTAAGTGGAAATTAGCTAGTGGTAATTTTGAGTTTAGCTGGCTTTCTCGAATTCAGAAAATAGTTACTCATCAAATTATTCAGTGGGAGTCTGTGGATGGCTTACCCAACCGAGGGGCTATCCGTTTTTATGACCGTCATGGTAGTAGTATTGTGAAGTTAACTGTAGCTTACGGAGTTCCTGGGTGGTTAATTAAGATTATGGATAACTTTTTTTTAAGCAGAATGGTAGAATCTACTTTGATGGCAGATATGGAAAGATTTCGTGATTATGCTGTTGCTTTTAAGAGTCGGCAAGAAAATAATGGGTAATTGATAACTGGCTATATTAAACAGATTCAAAGTTTGTTAAATCTACATGATATGACCAAATAAATAAGGTTTGAAATCTCCCCTTTTAACAGGAGAAAAAAAAAGAAAATTATGTACTTCAAGTCTCTAGGTGAAGCAAGATTTACTGATAACTGAAATGACAAAGCGAGCTGATAAGTATTCGATATTTTGAAGAAATGATTTATTGGCGATACACTCATCTAAATGAATCTTCAAAACTTGAAATTATCGAAGTCAACCCAAAAGTTAAATAAGACAAAAAGAAAGTAAAGATGAGATTATCGAACTATATAAGACTTTGGCGGAAGATAAAATTTATTTCAAAAGATTTACCTACACCTAAAATAGTAAAAGTTGCGGATGGATTAGGGAAAACCACTACCTCAGTCTGATATTAAATCTGCTTGCTTCGGAGTTACAAGAAACCGGGTTTGTGGTAAGTAAATTTTAATCTTTTAGGTATTTGATACTTTCCCCGGTTTCGTTTCTCTGCTTTTTTATACTGATACTACCGGATTTGATATGAAATGATTATGGATAATCTTCTGGTGAAATTTGAATTGCAGAATAATGAGATTATTTTGATTAAAGCCGAAAAAAAAGGATTGGAAATTTTAATTTCAACTTTTGAGGAGATTTTTCAACAGATAACAGGAGGATTTCATGCTCGAATAGGTGCTGAAAGGGAGGAAGTTCAAGAGTTACTTTTATTAATAAAAATAGCTTGAGAAACTTTCGATTTTCCAGAAAGTAAAATGTCAACTGTTGAAATATCGATTTCCCTAGAACAGTTAAGGATACTAAGACAAATTTTAAGCGAAGCTTGTCACGGCATTAAAGTTTTTGATTTTGAAAATAAAATAGGAACAAGCAAGAATATTTTAAATTCTTTTCTGGCGTTAAGTTTCTGTTTATACGAATCAATCGAACAGTCAAGATTAAAAAGCATTTAGAATCCTACTAAATCCTGAAATAGAATTACATTAGAGGGAAAACTAATGAAGTAAATTCCTTAATTTGATTAATTCCGTGCATTTTAAAAAACTGCTTAAAGAACTTTTTTTGCTGCACATTATTTACCTGAAATATGCTGTAATTTCTAACTCATTTTGATCAATAATTAATTGGAAAATTGCTGTAATATTACCAGTCTATGTCTACAGAAAGGTTGATGATCATTTTTTTCTCTCCAGGGGGAACTGCTGTAATACAAGCACAAATAATTTGACCATCATCTAGTTCTACTTCGCAAGCATGACAAGAACCCATTAAACAACCTGTTGGAATTGTTACTCCGGCACGTTCAGCTACTTCTAGAAGAGGTTCTCCTACTTCTGCATCAACAGTAATATTATCTGGCAAAAAAAGTATTTTCATCTTTGGTTTGATTTGGTTTTATGAGCTAGTTAATAATTTGGATATAGCTTTCATAATTTAGCTATCAGATTTTTCAGTAGAGATAATTGCTAATTTATAATAAACATTTCCAATAATAAACATTTCCAATAATCAAAAAGAAAATTAATTATCCCACTATAAACATCAATTATTTGCCTCTACTCCCCTACTCCTTACTTCCAAAAGTACACATCTCTAATTATCAAAAATCAACATCAATTATTTGGCTCTACTCCCTACTCCTTACTTCCTAAAATACACATCTCTAATTATCAAAAATCAACATCAATTCTTTTCCCCTACTCCGCTACTCCCTACTCCCTAATTTATTGAAATATTGGTTTTAAATCTAGGTGATGATTGACTTGATCTGTGATTGAATCCAAAATCATTTCTCGTTGTTCTCTATAATTAGCAATACCAGTCGGCAAACCATCTAGTCCTCGTTTTTTACGCAAAATATTTAACCAAGAACGACGCCAAGGGCCATTATCAAAAATTCCATGTAAATAGTTACCCCAGACAGACTGATAGCTATTAACAAAACCTAAATCATAATCATCAAATAAGGGCTTAACTATATCTGGTTTTGTCACTCTAGTTCTACCTTGATGAATTTCATAACCTACTACTGGTAAATTTCCTAAAGGATAATTAGCAATAAGTTGCCGCTGACGAGCAATTTTTTTAGGAGTAATTACAGTTCTTAAGGGTAGTAATTCTAATCCTTTATATTCCCCTTGTTTTCCTTCTAAACCTTGAGAGTCAACTAACACTTCGCCAAGCATTTGAAAACCACCACAGATTCCCATTACTGTACCACCAGAAGCTTGATAATTTTTGATAGCTTCTGCCATGCCACTTTTTTGTAAGACTAATAAATCACTAATAGTAGTTTTAGAACCAGGGATGATTATGGCATCAGGATAACCGAAACTATCATTAGGATTAACATATTTAACTTTGACACTAGACTCTGCATCTAAAGGTTCAAAGTCAGTAAAATTAGAAATTCTTGGTAATCTAATGATGACAATTGTAATGTCAGTTGTAGATTTAGTAGAACGTTGTTCTAAAAGACTCAAAGAATCTTCAGCAGGAAAAGCTTCATTAATCCAAGGAATTACACCAACGACAGGAATATTAGTTCTTTTTTCTAACCACTCAATACCTGAATCTAAGAGAGATCTCTGTCCTCTAAATTTATTAATTACTATTCCTTTTATTAAATCTCTTTCTTCTGGTTCTAGTAGTTCTAATGTACCAATAACATGAGCAAAAGCACCCCCTCGATCAATATCAACTACTAAAATTGTAGAGGCATGCAAATGTTTGGCCACTCGCATATTAGTTAAATCTCGGTGCTTCAGATTTATTTCTGCGGGACTACCCGCTCCTTCACAAACTATAATGTCAAACTCTTGAGATAAAATTCCTAAAGATTCTTGGATAGCGTCCCAACCAATATTAAAATATTGCTGATAATAATCTACGGCTCCTACTGTACCTAATGCTTTTCCCTTAATAATAACTTGGGAAGTCATATCTCCTTGAGGTTTTAATAAAATTGGATTCATTTCTATTGCAGGAGTTACACCTGCGGCCCATGCTTGTACTGCTTGAGCATGACCCATTTCTCCTCCAGTGGATGTAACATAGGAGTTTAAAGCCATATTTTGTCCCTTGAAGGGAGCAACTCTCCAACCGCGACGTGATAAGATTCTACAGATGGCTGTAGTAATGAGAGATTTTCCAGCATGGGAAGTGGTTCCCACTACCATAATTGCTTTCATTGGTTTTTTTCCACATTATTAATTATCAATTATTCATTATCCATTAGACATCTCCAGAAAAGAGGGAACAGGGAACAGTCATATCAGTTATCAGTTATCAGTTATCAGTAATTTCAAGCCACCAGATTAATCAAATATTTTACCTAGTTGAGTTTTATTGCACCAGTTCCATAGATTTAACTACCAAATTTTTGTCATATCTAATATAAATCTAAGCAAAATATCTTCTCCAGATAATGTTTCAGGGGAGTCTAATATTTCCACTTTTTTACCAGCACGATAAATTTCTACTTGCTGAGATTTTCGATTAATTAACCAACCATCACAGTTATCAGTTATCAGTTATCAGTAATTTCAAGCCACCAGCTCAATCAAATATTTTACCTAGTTAAGTTTTATTGTAGCAGTTTCATAGAGTTAACTACCAAATTTTTGTCATATCTAATATAAATCCAGGTAAAATATCTTTTCCAGATAAT
>NZ_JAAHHT010000027.1:66857-106937 GCF_010672085.1 Okeania sp. SIO3I5 | reverse complement strand
TAGTATATGTTCATTATTAAATCGGACAATCGGACCATCTCCCCCAACAATACACTCTTGTATTCAACCGGATTTGATATTACTCCTTACTCCTTACTCATTACTCATTACTCATTACTCATTACTCCTCAGTAATACGATAACTAATTACCCGGATTCTATATCACCCCATCCCCCCATCCCCCCATCACCCCATCTTCTCTTACCAAGGACTACCAACCATAGTAAACCCAGACCAATAATAAGGATGAGATAAATTTTGATTGTCAAGCTTCCCTAACGCCTGCGACAATGCTACTGCTCCACGCGCTCCACTTCCCCTTAATTCCCCATCTGCAATTACCACCTCTCCTCGCAACATTGCTAACTGCGCCTGTCGTAGTGCTTCTGCTTTAATCTTGGCATTATTCAAATGAGTATAAAATTCTGTCATTAACCCTAATGTACCTTCATCACTCACATACCAAACACTTGCTAAAGCTGACTTGACTCCTGCTGCTACTGCTAATCCGGCAAATCCTAATTCGGCATTTTTGTCTCCTACTGCAGTTCGACAAGCTGACAATACTAACAATTCTACTGCTGGTTCATTCCAACCTAACTCTCTAATTTGGTCTAACTGAAGTTGCTCTGAACCCCATAACTGAATATAAGAATTATTTGCTTTTCCTGGTTTAAATTCTGCATGAGTAGCTAGGTGAATAATAGGATAAGGATAATTTTCTCGTTCACTTAAAAGGTTATTGCGGGTAAATTCTTCATTAATGAATGCAGTGCCTTCCCATAACTTTTGGGAAATAGTTTCTAATTCTATCGGGACTGCTGGTAAGGGGTTTAATTCCTTGAAGAGAGAGCTTCCCATTGCTAATACTCTAGTATCTTGGAGTGGGCGATAATTAGTATCCATTAAGCTAACACTAGGAATTAAACTGAGACTATATTTTTCGATGAGAAATTGTTCTCCATCGTGTAATGCTGCTACAGGTAGAGCGCGTAAACCTTCATCCATGCTAAAGAGTAGGGTATCAATTTTAGCTGCTTCTAGTTCTGCTGATATGGGTGCGATCAACCAATCATATAATTGTTGTGCTGGTGGTAGATAAGTATCAGTAAAACGACGAGCGGGATTTGTAATTTGTGCGCGGAACCTTAATACTGCGTTCATTAGTTCTTTGCGATTAGCTTCGGGAATGCTTTTAATAATTGGTTCACCGGATTTAGTGTATAAGATTATTTGTAATTGTTCTGGATAAGAATTAATATAAATAACTGCAGATTCTTTTCCGGTTTTATTTGCCATATCGGTTAAGATATCTCGGACGTTTTTTGTACTAGCTGATTGTTCGTTCAAATTTATTCCAAAGTAATCTGAATATTCGTTAGTACGGTTTTGTTCTAATATGGTTACTACTTGAGTTGATCCTGTAGCTATTTTTAGGGTACTGGTATTAACAGTATCAATTATCTTGAATATTTGTTGAGTATCAGTAGCATTGTTGATAAATTCTTCTGTTTTTTCTTGAGCTGTGCCAGTATTTTTTGTTTGGTTGTTGTTACTGGGAGTTGTATCATTAAGATTGACTTGGCTTATATTTTGATTAATTTCTTGACTCTGAATATTGATTGATTCATTGCCAAAGTTTTGATTAATTTCTCCTAAATTTTGCTGACCACCAGCGGTTTGAATATTTGTGGTATTATTTCCCGCATTTTGAGTCACATTCCCAATATTTTGCTGACCACCAGCGGTTTGAATATTTGTGGTATTATTTCCCCCGTTTTGAGTGATATTTTCTGTAGTTATATCTCCAAATGTTACTTGAATATTAGTTGCATCATTTCCGGCAGTTTGAGTAATGTTTTCTGTGGTAATTTCTCCACCTATAACTGAAATATTGGTATTGTCATTAGTAGTAATTTGACCACCGTTAGTCTGAATATTAATACTGTCATTGTTAGTATTGTTAACGGCTGTATTTTGATTATTAATAGTATCATTGCCAGCAGTTTGATTAATATTTCCTGTAACTATATTCCCTGTATTTGCTTGAATATTAGTAATATTATTGTTGGCTACATTTCCTGTGTCGGTTTGGATATTAGCTGTGTTATTAATAGTAGCATTAACTCCTGCATTTTGATTATTAATAGCATCATTGCCAGCAGTTTGATTAATATTTTCTGTAACTATATTTCCTGTATTTGCTTGAATATTAGTAATATTATTGTTGGCTACATTTCCTGTGTCGGTTTGGATATTAGCTGTGTTATTAATGGTAGCATTAACTCCTGCATTTTGATTATTAATAGTATCATTGCCAGCAGTTTGAGTAATAGTTTCGTTAGTAATATTACCTGTATTTGCTTGAATATTAGTAATATTATTGTTGACTACATCTCCTGTATTAGCTTGGATATTAGCTGTGTTATTAATAGTAGCATTAGCTCCAGTATTTTGAGTATTAATAGCATCATCCCCGGCAGTTTGAGTAATAGTTTCGTTAGTAATATTACCTGTATTTGCTTGAATATTAGTAATATTATTGTTAGCTACATTTCCTGTGTCGGTTTGGATATTAGCTGTGTTATTGATGGTAGCATTAACTCCTGTATTTTGATTATTAATAGCATCATTCCCGGCAGTTTGAGTAATAGTTTCGTTAGTAATATTACCTGTGTTTACTTGAAGACCAATATTGTTATTATTGACTACATCTCCTGTATTAGTTTGGATATTAACTGTGTTATTAATAGTAGCATTAGCTCCAGTATTTTGAGTATTAATAGCATCATTCCCGGCAGTTTGAGTAATAGTATTGTTAGCAATATTGCCTGTGTTTACTTGAATATTAATGTTATTATTGTTGACTACATCCTCTGTGTTGGTTTCGACATTAACTGTGTTATTAATAGTAGCATTAACTCCTGTATTTTGATTATTAATAGCATCATCCCCGGCAGTTTGAGTAATATTTTCTGTAACTATATTTCCTGTGCTAACTTGTATATTAGTAGCATTATCAGTATTGATATTAACGCTAGTATTTTGATTATTAATAGCATCATCATCAGCAGTTTGAGTAATATCTCCGGTAGTTATATTTCCTGTTTCTGTTTGGATATCCGTAGCATTGTCAGTATTGATATTAACGCTAGTATTTTGATTATTAATAGCATCATCACCGGCAGTTTGAGTAATATCTCCCGTGGTAATGTCACCCTCAGCAGTTTGATTATTAGTTACATCTCCCTCAGCAGTTTGAGTAATATCTCCTATACCTTGCTCTCCTCCTGAAGATATATCTGTATTCGCATCTCCCTCTCCCGATTCCTGGGTAATATCTCCCGTATCAATATCTTCTGTTGCTCGTAACGTCAAACTGCCTATTGTACCCTCAGACTCTATTTCAACATCATAAGTATTGATGGAACCATCTGTCGCTTCAACGTTAATTTCTCCAGCACTTGTTGTACCGATGGAACTTAAATCTCCCGTACCTACTTGCGCACCGTTAATAACAATACTGCCACTACTTCCATCTGGAGCTTCTGTTGTTACATTGCCTGTGTTGACTTCTGCTTGCTGACTCTGAATAATTAAGTCACCACTTTCTGTCATACCATAGGATGATACGTTGCCTAGATTAATGCTTTCTGAGGCGTTAAGTTGTACATCGCCTCCTATTCCTTCCTCTGAGTAAGAGTCTATATTTTCTCCAGTAGCATCTATAGAACCTATTCCACTTTGTACTGTAATATTACCTCCCTGTTCCATCCCTTCCGAACGAATGCCGTTGATAGTTATATCTCCTGGGGATGTGAGGGTAACGTTTCCTGCTATTCCTTCTGTAGAAAAAGTATTTAATTGCTCTTGAGCATCTATACTGTTTTCACTACGACTCTCTATGGTAATATTTCCTCCTTGTTGAGTCCCCTCAGAACGTATGAGATTTACTTCAACGTGATCTGCTGCTTTAATCTCTACACTTCCTGCTGTTCCTTGTTTTGAAAATGTTTCTATGACTTGGGTAGCAGTAATTTTGCCCTGTTCGCTAGTGATGCTAATATCTCCCCCTGTAGTCGGTGTTTCTGTATTCAAGGCACTTGCTTCTAATTTACCAGTAGTTATGTCTCCCATCCCTTCAATACTGATATTGCCAGATCCATCAGGAGAGCGAGAATTAATTGTTCCAGCAGTAGTGTCTACTGTGCCGTTGTTACTTTTGATGCTAATATTTCCAGCAAAACCTTGGGTTGCTTCTCCTTCTGGTAACGGAATCAGGGTGAAGTTCTCGTTGATTGTTACTCTGTCTCTAACGAAACCTGATGCTAGCTCAATATTTCCGACTTCTATTGCGCTACCCGCATTAATCTCTACTCTACCTGTGTCACCCACGTTTGCACCCGAATATATTTGAGCTGTTGTGGTGTTGATGTTACTACCTGCTTCTAATATTATGTCGCCTCCTGTACCTGGGTTATCAGTTTCACTATTAGTTGCAGGTTCGGAGGCGGAGATAATATTGCTGTTTTCAGCGAGATTAATTTCTCCCCCAGCTTTCACTTGAATTTGACCACCTTTACCATCGGCAAACGAGTAGATGTTACTGGTAGTAACATTTCCTTGGGTTGCTTCTATAGTAACATTACCTCCATCGCCTCCCCCAGAATAGTTAGCTAGGAAACCATTGCTTGTGTCTATATTTCCGGTTTCGGCAGTGATGCTAATCTGACCACCTTGTTGTTGGCCGTGGGAACTAATGATATTGCTGGTAACATTTGTTTGAGCGTTGAGGGTGACATCTCCAGCGTTGCCTTGCTCGGAGAATGACTGGATGGGTTTGGTCGCGTTAATTTCTCCACCTTCGCTAGCAATTGCAATGTTCCCTCCATCGGTTGCTGCTGTTGTATTTTGAGCTGAGGAGGTGATGATACCTGTAGTGATATTTTGTTGGGCAGTTATTTCTATTGATCCTGCATCTCCGGTAGCAGTTTCGGTACTTCTGGCTGAAATAGTACCGTTTTCTGCTGCGAGGGAACCAGTCTTAACGACGATATCGCCTCCAGTTCCTGTACTTGTGGTTTCTGTTAATACTTGACCCTCTAGTTGGAATGTTTCCCTGGAGTTAATGTTGATGCTACCTCCCTCTCCACTGTTGGCGGTAGCTGCTGATATGGTGATGCCTTCAGCTACTGTGAGATTTTGGGTATTAATGTTAATGATGCCTGCGTTGCCTGTGCCTTGGGTTTCTACTGTAATTTTGCCGTCTCCTGTAATGTTTATGCTTTCTGGGGCAAATAAATTGATGTTGCCTCCGTTGCCACTGGATGTAGTGCGGGCAGATATGAAACCTGAATTACTGAAGTCGATCTTGAGTTCTGGGTTGTCGTTGTAGGTATTCAGGTTGAGAGTACCTGCGGGTGCTTCTCCTTGAGTTTCAGCAAATATTCCTAATTCTCCAGAGATGTTCAGTTGGTTACTGTTAATAGTGATGTTTCCTGCTGTTTCGGTGTTAGTGGCATTTAAGAGTGCTGTAGCACTAATTTTGGCTCCTTCCCCGATCGTAAGTGTTTCGGAATTAATTGTAATGTCTCCCGCACTGCCGCTACTATTAGTTTCTGTCGTTAAACTTGTTCCTGCTTCTAGATTAAAGTTATTGGTGATAATATTGATATTGCCTGCGTTGCCTGCTCCTGTAGTGGAGGCAGTTATATCTATTCCATCAGTTGTTGTCAGGTTGGGAGTTTCAATTTCGATCGTTCCGGCGTTGCCTGCTCCTGTAGTTTCTACAGAAATTTTGCCATCTCCACTTATCTCTACAGTTTCTGGAGCAGTAATCTTAATGTTGCCTCCATCTCCAGAACCTGTGGAGCGAGCTGAGATGAAACCGTTGTTGCTGAAGTTGATTTTCAGGTTGGGGTTAGTTGTTTCTGTCTCGCCATCTTTTCTATCGGGGGCGATCGTCACAGTACCTGCGGGTGCTGCTCCCTGAGTTTCTGCCAATATTCCTAGTGGACTGGAGATGTTGAGTTCGTTGCTGTTAATGGTAATATTTCCACCTACTTCTGTGTTAGTAGCATTTACCTTCGCTGTAGCACTTATTTGTGCATTTTCGTTAATGTTAATTTGAGGGGAATTAATTTCTATATTTCCTGAAATTCCCGCACTGTTAGTTTCTACTGAAAGTTTGCTATTGTTTTCTAGGTTAAGTGTTTCAGTAGCTTCTATTGTAATATTGCCTCCTGCTCCTGCTCCTTCTGTGAAACCTAATATTTGGGAGTCGTTTTGAATATTAACTTGATTAGCTTCTATGGTAATACTGCCTGCCTTTCCTGCTCCTGTAGTGGAGGCAGTTATATCTATTTTGTCTGCTATTCTTAGGTTAGCTGCATCAATGTCAATTTCACCTGCGTTACCTGTGCTTGTGGTTTCAACTGAAATTTTGCCCTCTCCAGTTATATCTATATTTTGGGGAGCGCTAATATTAATATTTCCGCCATTACCTGTAGATGTAGTGCGAGCTGAGATAAAACCTGAGTTAGTGAAATTAATATTCAGGTTAGGATCAAATTCTCCTAGTTGCTCCCCTACTCTGCTATATGGTTGGAGTGTCAGAGTCCCCGCAGGTGCTTCACCTTGAGTTTCAGCAAATATTCCTAATTCTCCAGAGATGTTCAGTTGGTTGCTGTTAATAGTAATGTTTCCTGCTGTGTCTGTGTTGGTAGCGTTTTCTTTAGCAGTGGCACTAATTTTTGCTCCTTCCCCTATAGTAAGTATTTCGGAATTAATAGTAATGTCTCCCGCACTGCCGCTACTATTAGTTTCAGTCGTTAAACTTGTTCCTGCTTCTAGGTTGAAATTATTAGTTATGATATTGATATTGCCTGCGTTGCCTGCTCCTGTAGTGGAGGCAGTTATATCTATTCCGTCAGTTGTTGTGAGGTTAGTTGCCTGAATTTCGATAGTTCCGGCGTTACCTGCTCCTGTCGTTTCTACAGAAATTTTTCCATCACCACTTATGTCTACAGTTTGTGGAGCAGTAATATTGATGTTGCCTCCTGCTCCTGTTGATGTGCTGCGGGCAGAAATATTGCCTGAGTTGCTGAAATTGATATTGATATCTGAGTTGTTGTTGTAAGGATTAAAAGTAATAGTACCTGCAGGAGTTTCACCGTCGGTTTCAGCAAGTATTCCTACAGGACTTGAGATATTAATGGTGTTAGCAGTGATGGAGATGTTACCTCCTCCTGCTTCTGTATTAGTGCTTCCTTCTATTGCTGTGGCACTAATTTGAGAATTTCCATTCAGAGTCAGTTCTTGGCTATTTATTTCTATATTTCCAGCTTTTCCCGCACTGTGAGCTTCTGTTTCGAGAGCTGTTTCAGCATCTAATGTAGAGATATTGGTGTTAATTTCAATAGAACCTCCATTTCCCTCTCCTTTTGAAGATGCTGAGATTTTTACCTCATCAATTATTGTCAAGTTTTGGGTTTGAATTTCGACAATTCCAGCATCACCTGTACCTGAAGTTTCAGCAGAAAATTTCCCATCTCCTGCGAAACCTATAGTTTCTGGAGCAGTAATATTGATATTACCTCCTGTTCCTGTTCCTGTGCTGCGAGCTGAGATAGTGCTTCCATTGCTGAAGTTGATGTTGATACCTGAGTTATTGTTATAAGGTTTAAAAGTAATAGTACCTGCGGGAGCTTCAACTTGGGTTTCGGCGAAGATGCTTGAACTTGAAATATTAAGGTTGTTGGTTTCGATCGCTATGTTACCTCCTTTTTCCGTATTGGTAGCTGAGGATTTAACTGTAGCACTAATTAGAGAATTTGTACCGACATTAACTTCAGGAGAGTCGATCTCTATATTTCCTGCTTTTCCACTACTCCTACTTTCTACTGCTAGTCTACCATCATTCTCTAGGTTAAATCTTTCTGTTGCTTCAATTGTAATACTGCCTCCGTCTCCATTTCCCCTGGTACTAGCATCTATCACAGCATCATTAGTTACTTCCAGAGAACCTGCCGTAATCTTGATATCGCCAGCATTTCCCACTGCTTCAGGTGTAACTAGACTAAATACTGAACTGGATAAACCATTATTCGATATTCCATCAAACACTATATGATCTGCTGTAATATTTATAGTCCCTGCATTCCCTTTTCCTTCCGTACTGGTAGATATTTTAGCGCCATTAGTAACTGTCAGAAAACCAGTTTCAATAGTTACATTCCCTGCCTCTCCTTCTGCTCCTTTTCTCAATGTGCTAGATACTGTAGTAGGGAAATCACTTGTTCCCCCATTAAGCACTATATCCTCTGCCGTAATATTGACACTTCCTACTTTTCCTTTACCAAAAATGTCAGCAGATATTAATGCACCATTACTAACTGTCAGAGAACCAGTGTTAATATCCACGCCTCCTGCTTCCCCTTCCCCTGTTGCTGCTACTACACTAAATGCTCCACTTTGATGAGTGCCATCTAAAGATACCCCATCAAACACTACACTATCCTGTGCTGTAATATTTATAGTCCCTGCTTGCCCTTTTCCTTCCGTACTGGTAGATATTTTAGCGCCATTAGTAACTGTCAGAAAACCAGTTTCAATACTTACATTCCCTGCCTCTCCTTCTGCTCCTGTTCTCAATGTGCTAGATACTGCACTGGATAAATCATTTGATACCCCATCAAGCACTATATCCTCTGCCGTAATATTGATATTTCCTCCCTTCCCTTTGCCAAAAATATCGGCAGATATTTTAGCACCATTAGTAACTGTCAGAGAACCAGTTTCAATAGTTACATTCCCTCCTTCTCCTTCCCCTGTTAATCCTACTGCACTAAATGCTCCACTGTTATGAGTGCCATCTAAAGATACCCCATCAAACACTACACTATCCTGTGCTGTAATATTAACGCTACCCGCATTCCCTTTTCCTTGAGTGCTAGCAGATATTTCCCCACCATTAGTAACTGTCAAGGAACCTGTGTTAATAGTTATATTCCCTGCTTCTCCTTCTGCTCCTTTTCTCAATGTGCTAGATACTTCACTGGGTAAATCATTTGATACGCCATCAACCGTTATATCCTCTGCCGTAATATTGACACTTCCTCCCTTCCCTTTGCCAAGAAGATCGGAAGATATGAATGCACCATTACTAATTGTCAGAGAACCAGTTTCAATAGTTACATTTCCTGCTTCTCCTTGCCCTCCTGGTGCTATTACACTCAATGCTCCACTGCGCTGAGTGCCATCTGTGGAGAGTCCATCAAACACTACACTATCCTGTGCTGTAATATTGACGCTACCCGCGTTCCCTGTTCCTTTGCTGCTAGCAGATATTTGTGTACCATTAGTAACTGTGAGAGAACCCGTGTTAATATTTACATCTCCTGCGTTGCCACTTCCTATAGTTTCTGCTGTAATTTTGCCCTTTCCAGCAATATCTATAGATTCTGGAGCGCTAATATAAATATTTCCGCCATTGCCTATAGATGTAGTGCGGGCAGAGATAAAACCTTGGTTGCTGAAGTTAATATCTAAGTCTGGAGTATCGTTGTAAGGTTGCAGTGTCAGAGTTCCTGCGGGGGAGTTGCCTTGGGTTTCGGCGAATATTCCTAAGTCTCCTGCAATATTAAGGATGTTGGTATTAATGCTAATATTTCCACCTGCCTCAGTGTTAGTAGATCCTGCTTTAGCTGTAGCACTAATTTCTGCTCCTTCTCCTATAGTTACTGTTTCGGAGTTGATACTGATATCTCCTGCTTTTCCAGCACTGTTGGTTTCAGTAGTCAGACTTGTTCCTGTTCGTAGGTTAAAAGTATTGGTATTAATAGCGATCGCTCCAGCATCTCCATCTCCCGTAGTAGATGCTGTGATAGATATACCGTCAGATGTTGTGAGATTTTTTGTCTCAATATCAATGATGCCTGCATTGCCTGTGTTATTTGTCGTGACTCTAATTTCTCCCTCACCTGCAATATTTATATTTTCTGGAGCAGCGATCGATATGTTACCTCCGTTACCTGTGGATGTAGTTGAGGCAGAGATAAAGCCATTGTTAGTGAAATTAATATCTAATTGAGGACTACCGTTGTAAGGTTCAAGAATAAGGGAACCTGCATCTGCCACTCCTGCTGTTTCTGCAAATATTCCTAAAGTGCCTGAAATATTGAGGGTGTTAGCGAATATTTTGATATTGCCTCCTCCTTCTGTGTTTGTTGAGTCAGCAGTAATTGTAGCACTTATTTTAGCATCTTCCCCGATGTCTATGGTGTTTACCTGGATTTCTATTTGGCCTGGTGCCCCTGCACCACTGCTTTCCGTAGTTAGGCTGGTACTTTGATTGAGGTTTAGGGTTCTACCTTCAACTGTAATAGTTCCTGCTTTTCCACTGCCTTGAGTGTCTGCTTGCAATTTGCTATTGTTAGTAAGTTGAATATCTTGGGGGGTTTGGATGGTGATATCACCTGCGTTTCCTTGAGCATTGCTAGTGCTGAGGATGTTACTGTTGTCTAGAGAGATTGTACCTTGACTTGTAATGGTAACGTTTCCGGCAGGTTTATCACTTTTGGTATCGCTTTCGATGCTGACGTTCTTGAGGTTGATGTCACCTTGGTTGTCGATAAATACATTGCCTGATTCTCCTGGTGTACCATCTAAATTTATTTGTATCGATCTATCAAGGATTCGTCCTTCTATAGTTATTTGTTTACTGGTTATAATGGATGAATCATTTAATTCAAGGTTTCCTTGTGGTTTACCTTCTATTCTTACCTCCCCTGAATTGGAGTGGGAAGATAGTGTGACTATTTGTAAATTGCTGAAGTTGTTGGTGGTAATATTAACTTCTCCACCTACTCCAGAGTCGTTTGTTCCTACTGAGGGTGTTCTGATTGCTAATTTTTTTGTGACGTCGTTTTCTAAAGGGATAAATTTTATTGTATCTGCATTTATAGAAATCGCTCCTCCATTTCCTGAGTTCTCCTTCTCTGAATAGGAAAAGGAATCGAACGATCCTTCTGGCGCTACTACCGAACCTACTTCTGTAATAGTAATATCACCTTCCGCAGACAAAGATATGGTTCCGCCATCCCCTGAGCTACCATCCTGGGAATAGGAAAAGGAATTTAAGGAATTTATAGCAGGGATATCACCTCCAGCGGAGAAAGATATGTCGCCTCCATTCCCTGAGTCGCCTAACTCTGAAAAGGAATCAGAATAGGCCAATTTTGCAGTAATATCGCCTCCTGCTAACAAAGATATATCGCCTCCATTCCCTGAGTCGCCTAACTCTGAATAGGAATGAGAATAGATCCATCCTGTCTTGATATTGTCTCCTGCGGACAATGATATAACACCACCATTTCCTGAGTTGCTTTCATCTGAATGGGAATAGGAATTTATCCCTTCTGTAGTAATATCGCTCTCAGCAATTATATCAATATTTCCTCCATCCCCGGAAACTGAACGAGCAGAAATTGCATCTGTCGTATTAATTGAACCTTCTTTGCTTTCTATGCTAATATTACCAGCATTGCCACTACCTCCTCTCGATTCTGAAATCAACCCATCCTCATTAGCAACAAATTCACCAGTATCAGCAATAATCTCTACCGTATTAATATCCCCGGTTGCCTCGATCTCTATATTACCCCCATCTCCTTCAAAAGATGAGGAATCAAGAGATTTTGTAGTCAGATCGCCACTCTGAGCAGAAAGCGTAATATTACCCCCATCACCCGATCGCTCTACATCTGAATAGGAAGAAGTATCAATATTTCCCAAAGCAATACTACCACCAGCAATAGTCAAATCTCGTCCATTTGTCTGAATAGTATCCAGCTCATTATCCAACATGGTAACGACACCGACTCCATCCTCATCAGCATCTGCACGAAATTCGATCGCTCCTGCTCCTGCTTGAAATTCCAGTACATCATCCTCTATATCCTCAACAGTAATATCATTTGTCGCGCTCAAATTAATATCCGCATCCCCAGAAGTCTCATCAAATTCATCTGCTATAGAAATATTAGTTGCAGACAAAGAAACACTTTCCCCATTACTACTAATTCCGCTTCCTGTAGCAGAAATATCTCCAGTTGCTTCTATATTAATCGCACCGTCCGCAGAAATATTTTCTGTTAATGTCACATTTCCTTCGCTCTTAATTTCTAACTCTCCTCCAGTGGCAGAAATACCATTGACATTCTCGCTCACACCACCGATATTTACATTTCCTACATCAAAAAATACCCCTCCACTACCAGAAACCGCTTCTAAATTCTGCACATTTAACTGCAAAGGTGAATTAGTTAAACCGATTCCGCCACTACCATTTGTTTGAAAGAAAACACTACCTGCATTAATAATTGAACTATCAGAAACTCCGCCAATATTTCCACCATTAGCATTAACTAAAACCTGCCCCGTTGTAGTTAAATTTGCCAGATTTATATCCCCTACTTCTCCTAAATTTCCTAACTCAATATTAATAGTACCACTACCAGCATTTAAAGTTGTTCCATCCAATTGATTTATTGATGCTGCCCCTTCACTCCGGTTAGCAGCATTCATCTCATCATTATTGCCAAGTAAATCAATATTTCCATTTCCAACTGATGTGTCAATATCCGCATTTATATTAATACTACGACCTGCTTTTAACTCTACAGATGAATCAGTTTCTATCTTTTCATTAACCGTTATATCATTATCAGCTTCTAAAATTACATTCCCTGATAATTGCCCAATATTTTCTGCGGAAATTGTCACATCCGCATTCTCATCTTGAGCAAAAGGATCTGTTGGTGCTTCTGTTTCTGTCGTTTCTGAACTATCAGCAATTTCAGAATTTTCAGTCGTTTCCACCTCAGAATTATTTTCTACTGTTTCTGAATCTGTCGTTTCTGAGCCATCAGCAATTTCAGGATTTTCAGTCGTTTCCACCTCAGAATTATTTTCTACTGTTTCTGAATCTGTCGTTTCTGAACCATCAGCAATTTCAGAATTTTCAGTAGTTTCCACCTCAGTATTATTTTCTACCGTTTCTGAACTATCAGAATTTTCTGGTTCTCCTATCGTCACACTTTCTGGTTGTGATAATATCGTTCCATCTGCTCCAAATGCCGCAGTAACATCCACACTTCCATCAAATGTTAACTCTTGTTTTCCCGTAACTTCAACAAACCCCCCATCTCCAGAAAATTGCCCTCCTTTCGCATTAATATTTCCCGCAAAATTAGTAGTTCCATCAGACCAAATTGTTACCTTTCCTCCATCTCCATTTTCAATAGCATTAGCAGAAATAATTGAGCCACTATTAACAGAAGTTTGTTGAGAATTGAAAACTGTACCTTCAGAATCGCCTCCAATTAATACCGTACCTCCACCACTTAAACCATCAGCATTAATATTAGTATCAATTAGAGCTACGCGATCGCCCAACACATTAATTTGGCCTCCTATCCCCGCTTCGTTAAGAGGGATCGATACATCTACACTTCCAGAAACGATCGCCGTTCCCGCTACATCTTCAACCACTGTATTTGAAGCAGTCAATACCACTTCTCCACTTTCATTAACATTTATAGATGTAGCGCTCATGTCACTCGCACCTGTTAACAGTTCCGGTAAAGATACAGGACTAATACCTGCAGTTTCTGACTCACTCCCTATTGCTGAAGGTACTTCTAAACTTAATACGTGTCCTGGTTGAGATATTTTCAGAGTGCTGCCACCTTCTACTGCTGTAATAGTGACGTTACCACCTGCCGTAGAAAGTTCTCCTGTATTAATGACTTTACCGCCTACAAAAGTGAGATTTTCTCCAGGATTTAAAGTTAAATTTGCTTCATTAACTATAGCACCAGGGTTAGATACATTAAATTTATAACCACTCGGTTCTCCAATCAAATTAGCATAATTATTTGTACCCATTGCCTCAAACCAGTAATTGTTGTTATCAAAACCAATTCCTGTGGCGGTTGTGACACTGAATGAGGCCGGTATGTTGAGGCTAGCATTAGGACCAAACATTATACCTGCGGGGTTCATTAAAAAGAGATTTGAATTACCCCCGATGACTTGGATCAGACCATTAATATACGAAGCATTTCCACCAGTAATTCTACCAAGAATGTTGCTAATATCTGGGGTGGTAAGGAAGTTAGCAGTTTGGCCAGAGTTGACATTAAATTCGTCAAAGCTGTGGAAAAGATTTCCCCCACTGCTAGTTCCTCCTTCAATGTCAAATTGATTGCCAGTTTGATTTACCGTTGTTCCTGTACCGTCGCTAGCAGGAGTGATAGGTTGGGAGTTAGCAGGAGCTACAGTCAATGTCCCCAAGATTATGCTGAGAGCAGATATACCGTAAGATTTTACAATAGTGTGTTTCATATCAGTTATCAATACCTGCCATTTCAGCAGGAAGCAAGAAAATCCCAAATTTTCTTTTTTGGCAGTCCTAAAAAAAGTATCCTAAAAGAAGTAATAGTATAAGTATAGCACTGCAAAAACAGAGTTAGGGAATTGATAAAACTGAGATCCTTTGCCGTCAATAGTTTTGATATCATGTCCGGTAGCATCGGTATTGTATAGCAAAGGTAGGGAACAGGGAACAGGGAACAGGGAACAGGGAGGAGGGAGGAGGGAACACTTAACTGGCAGGAATACTTAAGAGCCAGAAAAAAAACTTACATTTCCGGTAAAATTCACCCTTGAGTTTACACCAACGATACCAGCGGACATGATATGACTTGTAGCTTACAGCGGTTTTCATTTCAGTAAACCACAGTAGGGACGTTCCATGGAACGTCCCTATTAGGTTTTGCTTATGAATATGTAGTTCATCAATCTGAAAAGCGCTTTCAATAATGGATAATGGATAATGGATAATGGATAATTACCTCTCCCTTTTAGGGAGAGGATTGACCAAGAAGGAAAAAATTTATTTTTTTCCCCTTGAAAGGGGAGACTTTAAACCAAAATTATTTAATTGTTTAATTGTTCAATTGTTTCGGTAAAGCTATAATAGGAAATATGCCGTGACTGCGAATATTTATGATATACCTTCTCCTTATTCGGACTACCCTTTTATTGATACCCTTTAAATTGGGACGCTATTAACCTTATTTCTTAGTCAATATTGCTTATCCGTAAATTTTGAGAAATTATTTTCGGCGTTGGTGAAGCGCGTGTATGATATTACAGCAATGCTTGAGGATGGTGGGGTACAGTTCTTTGCAGTTCAGACTTCCAGTCTGTAACAAGCAGGATGCTTGTGTTACAAAAATTTTGTACCTCACGCGCCTCCGAAATTGCTGTAATCTTAATTATTTAGGAGTCAGGAGGAAAGAAAGAATAGTAGAGGGAGAAAGTTTTGTGTTTGCGCTCTGATCCGGACAAGAAATCATACCTCCAATCACCAACGCCTTATTTTTTAGGTAAGACAATCCACTACAAATAAAGTTCCTGCATAATTCCCATAAGCTTACCGCATACTCTGTTTTTTCTCTGCTTTCAAGTCTCGACTATTGGCAGCAGCTAATTCTGCATCCATTAAAGTTTTTCCTGTTGCTGCTAAATAAACATCATCTAAACTTGGTCGCGCTTGAGCAATACCAAAAATCGGTAAACCTGCTGCTTGTAATGATTGTTGAATTCTGATTAAAGCATCACTCTGGGGCGTGACAACTAAATTTAAGGAATTGCCCTGAGCAGCATTAATAATCACTTCTTGAACTATTGGTAGAGGTTCAAGTAATGTTTTTGCTGTTTCTGCTTCTTCAGTAGGGGAAAATTCTCTAATCCGCAGAGTAATGCGATCGCCTCCTACCCTATCTTTAAGTTCAGAAGGAGTACCAGTTGCTATGACCACACCTTTGTCAATAATAGCTACCCGGTTTGCTAAAGCATCAACTTCTTCAAGATAGTGACTGGTAATCAAAACTGTTGTACCTGAGTCTCGCAACTGACGCAAAAAATCCCATACTGCTACCCGACTATCAATATCTAAACCAACTGTGGGTTCATCCAAAACCAAAACATCTGGTTTATGTAGCAAACCTGCAGCTAAGTCGAGACGTTTACGGATACCACCAGAGTAAGTACCTGTTTTTTTATCCGCCCAATCTTCTATACCTAGGAGACTAATTACTTTATTGATTCTTTCTTTGGCCAGTTTGCCAGGGATATGATATATTGCACCCTGGAGTTGCAGTAGTTCTCGGCCTGTTAATACCTTGTCTAAGGCCACTTCTTGAGCAACATACCCCAGGCGTTGTCTGGCCATTCTTGGTTGGTCAACCACTGAAATATTAGATACTTCTAAACGTCCAGCATCTGGTGTAATTAGGGTACATAGAGCGCGTAGGGTAGTTGTCTTGCCAGCGCCATTAGGGCCAAGTAAACCAAATATTTCTCCAGGTTCTATCTTAAAGGAAACGTCCTTAACTGCTACAGATGAACCATAACTTTTTTGAAGATTTTCTATTAAAACTGCTGATGCCATAGTTCTTGGTATATTCAGGATTTTCTCTGAATATTGTAATTGTTTATTAGACCTCTTGCAAAATTTTTAATTACATCAATTTAAGACATGAAATAAACAATTTTTACCCCCTATTGCCTATTGCCTATTCCCTATTCCCTGACTTCTGCAAAAAGTCTATTATTGATTTGACCAAGAAATTAAGCTTATCTGTCTCCTCCTTCAGGCAAAAAGAGGTGCTGATAACTGATATAGCAGTCGAAGCAAAGGTTAGAACATTTATAAATCCTGTTTGCGGAGCATTTCCCTATAAGAAAAACCCTTTAATAGTCTCCTTTTCCCTGTCCCCTGTTCCCTCTTCCCTAGCACTACGCGCTATAACTGAAATGGCACTTAGCAGAGTACATAAGTAGGTAAATTTCATTCAACAAGTTTTACCCATCCACGGCGAATACGATAAACCAACCTATTAATAATAGCAGATTCATCATCACCCAGATCGCCACCGGATAATACACTCTGAATCTGTTTACGTTCATTGATAGTAATAACATTTGAGGACATCACTTGAATAAATATTTCCTCAAGTAGACTTTCTGCTGGTGATATATTGAGTAATCTCATGTTAATTATTAACTAAGGACTAACACTTTTATTATTATTATAGTTTTTCTAATTAGATAGGGTGATTTTAATAATAATTAGTTAATGATTATTATCGACTTAATTTATAATTGATGTCATAAGTTCGATGTGAGTTGGTTTCTGTTTGTTGGTGATATTTGTCACTGATATTCTATCTGGTTGCGTTTCACTACATAAAATTAGCTGAAGTAATATCATGTCCGCTTGATATAGAACTCCTGAAGGGATCTATGATTGGGAAGTGTGGGAAGTGTGGGAGGTGTGGGAGGTGTGGGAGGTGTGGGAGGTATGGGGAGCGTAGTCCGTACAGGACTCAAAAAATGTAGGGTTATAAATATTCTAGCTCAGACAATGAATGAGCAATGTCTACACAAGCGCTCCCGTACGGACGTTTTGCTGACGCTTTCGCTCCGCTAACGCTACGCGACATGTTTGCGCAGCATTCCGTAAGGAAAACGCATTAATGCTCAAGCAACGTCCCTACCCTACTCCCTCTTTTCTTGAAATATAAAGCTTTCAGGAAAGCGGTTTTAAGGAGTCTAACAACTATAAGGGTTCAGGAGACCGAAAAATTATGAAAAATGACTGCCAGAATCATCAAACCCAGATGGGTATTGGACTTGTAATATCATGTCCGGTTGAACAGTTATAAATAATTAGGGAGGAGTCAGGAGACTCGAGACTCGAGACTCGAGACTGGAGTAATGAGTAATGAGTAATGAGTAATGAGTAATGAGTAATGAGTAATGAGTAATGACTAATGAGTAATGAGTAATGAGTAATGAGTAATGAGTAATGAGTAATGACTAATGACTAATGAGTAATGACTAATGAGTAATGAGTAATGAGTAATGACTAATGACTAATGACTAATGACTAATGAGTAATGAGTAATGAGTAAGAAGGTAGGAGTTAGGAGTTAGGAGTAAGAAAGGAAATGAAAATGCATAAATTTTTAAATTCGTGCTTCTAGCAAACACATATTTTAGTTGAGGATTTTTGAATGCGATTACTGTATAACCGGATTTTATATCAGGAGGGAAGAGGAGCAAATTTTTTTATCACGCTCTTATCCGGACATAATATAACTTATTAAATAAATACCAAATGGGTTCTATAGAATCCGGTTGTATAATATATGTTTATAACTCTATAATTACTTCAATTTCCCCATCTCCCCATCTCCCCATCTCCCCATCCCTCCATCTCCCCATCCCTCCATCTCCCCATCTCCCCATCTCCCCATCTCCCCACCCCCAACTATACAATAAGTATTCAAGCGGACATGATATTAGGCAGTAGGGAACAGGGAAAAAATATTCATTCTCTCAGTTGAACTACATTAACCTAGAATATGCTGTATATTTTCCTTATTCCCGAAAAATAAAGGTTGAAATCCTCTCCTTTCAAGGAGAAAAGAAAAAAATTCCTTTTAACCAATCCTCTTCTTAAAAAGAAGAGGTAATTATTAATTATTAATTATTAATTATAGCATTTCTCAGCAATCGTGAGGTACACCTATCTTAATTTTTTCCTATTCCCTATTCCCTATTCCCTATTCCCTGTTCCCTGTTTCCTGTTCCCTGTTCCCTGTTCCCTGTTCCCTAAAACCAAGGAATTTTGTACCTCACGCTTCTTGGGAATTGCTATATTAATTATTAATTATTGAATTCTGCCTTCTTACTTTATGATTCAAGAAAACTGGTTAGAAACATTACGCAAAAATCGAGTAATTGCTGTTATCCGCACCTCAAAAATGGAACTTGCTCGGCAAATGGCAAAAGCTGTTGCTGCTGGAGGTATCCGGATCATAGAAATTACTTGGAATACTCATCAAGCAACAGAATTAATTACTTTACTCCGCTCCGAATTACCAACTTGTACCATTGGTACAGGTACATTATTAACCCTAGAAGAGTTACAAAAAGCACTTAAAATTGGTTGCCAATTTGTCTTTACCCCACATACTAATCCTGTTATGATTCAAACAGCAAAAATAGCAGGTGTGCCCATAATTCCCGGCGCTCTTTCTCCCACAGAAATAGTTACTGCTTGGCAAGCAGGAGCTAGTTGTGTTAAAATCTACCCAATTTCGGCAGTTGGAGGTACAAATTATATTAAAAGTTTGCAAAGGCCTTTAGGAGAAATTCCCTTGATTCCTACTGGCGGAGTAACTTTAGAAAATGCTCAAGAATTTATTAAAGCAGGTGCAATTGCTGTAGGTTTATCAGGGAAACTATTTCCTGAAAAATTAATAATAGCTGAAGATTGGGAAGCGATCGCTCAACAAGCTCAAGCTCTTGTTAAACAATTTTCAGAAAATGAGGGAGTAGGGAGTAGGGAGTAGGGAGCAGTGGGAAATAATTGATTTTAATTTTATTAATGTCCTAACACTTTTTTATAGTGCTATCAATTAAAAACAGACCATAATTTTATTATTGAAGAGAGGTATAAATATGAAAAGCTTAATGAAAAACTTACTAATTTCAATACTGACACATAAACCAAGTTTCTTGACTAAAATTCCTGATTTTAAAGACAATAATCAGGGTCAAAAAAACAGTTTATTGATTGGTTTCTCTAGGTCTTATAGTTCTAAAAAGTCATATCAAATAGTTAAAATATTCGCCAGTGCAGCACTAACTATTACAACCTTTTTCTCTTCGTCAATACCAGCTAAAGCTAGTCGATGGGAAAATGTAATTGCCACAAGAATGTTAGAGTTGCAACAATCAGATGAACGTTGGATTTCAATAGATTTATCTACTCAAAGATTAATTGCTTGGGAAGGAAATAAAGCGGTTTATGCAGTCATAGTCTCCACCGGCAAAGCATCAACTCCTACACGCTTAGGCACTTTTAGAGTACAAACAAAATATCGCACCGCCAGAATGAGGGGACCAGGTTACGACGTACCCGACGTTCCTTATACTATGTATTACGATGGAGGAATGGCAATTCATGGTGCTTATTGGCATAATATGTTCGGCACTCCAGTTAGTCATGGTTGCACAAATGTAGCAGTCGATCACGCGAAATGGTTATTTGACTGGGCATCCGTGGGAACGCCTGTGGTAGTACACGAATGAGACCTAAATATTATTTGGTTAAAAGCGATCGCCAATCCCCTCTATATTGTCATTCTCTGAAGCTCCCGCAAAAAAAACTGGCGCCGGAAAGAAAATCAAGGTTGCATCTGCAAAAAAACTCTGATAGTATTATGTTATAATATAGAATCCGGTGATACAGTATATGTTGATAATTCTATAATTTTCAGTATTCAATCTCCCCTACGGACGTTGCATGCAACTATTCAACCGAATTTGATATTAGGGGTAGCTCGCCACTGTACTAGACTTTTTATTCAACACAAAAAAGATTTTTGTAGATACTTCTAAATTGAACAGAAATAAGACTAGGAAAATCTGAGAAGTGAAAAGCGATCGCCTCTCCTATAAAAATTTCCTTAACTCCTCCATATTTTCATTTTATAAAGCTCCAGGGAAAAAATCAAGGTTACATCGTCAAAACAACTCTTCTAGGGCTTTTTTTGTTGTGGTTTATATTGTACAAATTTGAAAAAAGAATGTTACGAATAGTAATGGGGAGAAAAAGATTTTAGAGGAGATACCGCTTTGATAAAAAAGATAATTTTCGACTAAAAAATGGTGTTGAAGCCATTTCTCCTGACTCCTGACTCCTAGTCCTGACTGCTGACTATTTAATTGTGACTCTTGACTCCTCAAAATTCCCTAGATATTTGTAGCAAACATTTATCAAAATTGTATTAGAATGATAATCATTCTCAAAATATAGATCAAAACGAATGTTCAGAAAATTTCAATGGATCGGTAGTTCATTATTAGCAGTAGTAGCACTTATTACAACTGCTTCCCTAGGAAATATTAGCAGCATAGCTCAAAATAGAGATGGAACTAAGATAGTTGCAACTATCTTGCCAGTATATATGTTTACGAAAGGAGTCACGGGAGAAACTGGAGAAGTAGAAATCCTAGTTCCTGCGGGAACAGATCCCCACGAATATCAGGCAACACCGGAAAATGCTCGTACTATTGCAGAAGCAGATGTATTAGTCAAAAATGGGTTGGGGTTAGAAGAATTTTTAGAGAAATTAGTCGATGCTACTGGTAACTCTCAGCTACAAGAAATTGATGCTAGTCAAAATATTAAACCGATAGAAGAAGACAAGGATGAGCATCACGATCATGATCACGACCATGATCACGACCACAGTCACGAAGAGGGAAACCCTCATGTTTGGTTAGACCCAGTTTTAGCACAACAACAAGTCAAGAATATTCGCGATGGTTTAATTAAAGCTAACCCGAATAATGCAACTACTTATCAGACAAATGCTAATATTTATCTGCAAAAATTACAGCAACTTGATCAAGAATTTCAAACTCGTTTAGCTCCCTTCAAAGGATGTAAATTTATTGCTTTTCACGATGCATATCCCTATCTGGCAAAACGCTATAATTTACAACAAACAGCAGTAGTAGAATTGCCACAAGACAATATTACGCCTAGAGATATTCAAAGAGTAATAAATGCAACTAAAGAATATCAAGTCAAAGGTTTACTTGCAGAAATAGGATTTAATGATAGTCGAATGCAGCAAATTGCTAAAGATATTGGATTACCAATTAAAAAATTAGATCCAATTGAAAGCGGTTTGTTAGACCCAGAACATTATTTTACTGCGATGAAAAATAATTTAAAAACTTTAGAGGAAATTTGTCAGTAAATTCATATTATGTGCTGCTTCCAGGAGCGCATAATCTTAGTATCAATCAACAAATTGCCACAGATATTCAATGATAATTCCAAACATTAGATCCGATCAACAGTGCTTTACCAAATAATTAAATAGAAAAGTGCTAGGATATTTTATTATATTCAATTCCCTCACGGTTTTAACCAAAGGTAATTATCCATTAATGAATAGACCAATAACATTATTTAACTACGATGATAAATCATTGAAAAAGTATGGAGAAAGTTTCCCAATGAAAGTAGTAGAAATAAAAACAAAATTCCCAGTAGTTGATGTACAAAATCTGACAGTAGTGAGAGGCAAATATCAAGCAGTTGAATCTGTCTCATTTAAAATTTTTCCTGGCAGTAATACGGCAATAATCGGACCTAATGGCGCAGGTAAAAGTACATTAATTCAAGCAATCTTAGGTTTAATTTCTTATGAGTTTGGTTATATAGAAATTCTTGGTAGACAAATAAAAGATTTAGGAAAATATTGGCATCAAATTGGTTATATTCCTCAGAAGTTACTTTTTGACCGGAGTTTTCCTTTGACTGTAGCTGAATTAGTTAGTTTGGGTTTACCTCAACGAGGTTTGATGAAGTCACCGGAAAAACTTATGTCTGTAGAAAAAGCTTTGCTACAAGTTAACTTACAAAATCATCGTAAACAGTCCATAGGAAGTTTAAGTGGAGGGGAGTTAAAACGGGTTTTATTAGCATATTGTTTAGTGCAACCTCGGCAGTTATTAATATTAGATGAAGTGATGGCTGGCATAGACCCAACTGGAGAAGTAGAGTTTGCAGAATTATTAGCAAATTTACAGAAGGAAAAAGGCTTTTCTATTCTTCAGGTTTCCCATGATTTAGATATGGTTAGTAGTTATTGTGACCAGGTTATTTGTATAAATCGTCGTTTATTATGTCATGGTAAACCTAGTGTTACTTTGGATGAGGATAATTTGAGTAAGATTTATGGAAAAGGTTTTACTAGATATTTTCATCTTTCCAAAAAGAATGGGTAATTCTGTAGAAGTAGTGATTTAGATTGGAGGCAAGGGATAGGGAATATTACTTGCAGGAAAAATAGCCGTTTATCTCTATAACTGATACCAATTCACTTTAAGGATGTCACAAATAGTTTCAAACTTTAAATATCAAATAATTGCCTGAAACTGTAGGGAAGTGTCAAAGTTTTTAGCAGATCAAATCTGGAATTATGAATTCTCAATTCTCAATTCTGAATTCAGTGAGTTTGATTAATCAAATCTCTAATTTTTACTCATTACTAATTACTCATAACTCATAACTCATAACTAATTACTCATTACTCATAACTCATTACTCATTACTTATTACTTATTACTAATTACTTATTAATATGAATTTTTCAGAATCGATAAGTTTATTTAGCCTGCCTTTTATGCAACGGGCAATTATTGGTGGTATTCTGTTAGGAATTTTGGGAGGTATTCTCGGTGGATTTGTGATTTTACGCCAGTTATCTTTATTTGGAAATGCTTTAGGTCATACTGCCTTTTTAGCTGTAGTGATAGGTGCTTTATTACAGTTACCTCCAATGATGGCTTTAATTGGTTTCTTACTATTATTTGGATTAGGAATAAATTATTTAATTGAAAAGACTAATTTAGGAGGAGATACTATTTTAAGTATCGTGATCGCTGGTTCAGTTGCATTGGGAACAATTGGATTTAATTTTGTACCTGGATATCGTGGTAATTTATTGTCTATATTGTTTGGTGATATTCTGGCAATTAGTAATTTAGATTTGGTTTTTCTGGCAATATTATTGGCTGTATCTTTGGGTTGGCTAGGATTAACTTTGCCAAAACAAATATTGTTAACTTTGAATTCCGAGTTAGCACAAATTCAGGGAATTCCTGTACAGAGATATCAATATATATTTATGATTATTTTGTCCTTGGCGATCGCTCTTACTATTAGAGCAGTTGGTATTTTATTGGTGAATGCTTTTTTAGTAATTCCAGCAGCTACAGCAAAGTTAATTTGTAATGAGTTTGTGCCGTTTTTAGGAGTTTCTGCACTAATTGGTGCCCTAAGTGGAGTGATAGGAATGGTATTATCTGGTACTTTGAATTTACCTTCAGGCCCTAGTATTGTGTTGGTACAATTATTGGGATTTTTAGTAGTAGTCTTTTCGAGTAGGGGACGATTTTAAATATCAGTTATAAGTTATCAGTTTTTATTTCCTTTTCTGGCGGTGGGGATAATCTTAAAAGATTTGAAAGATACAGAAGGTTTTGAAAGTCTCTATTTATTACCTTGGCGTGACACTTTTGGTTTAATATTTTGGTTTTTGGCGTTGAAAAAACATATAGTAGTTCAGAATTTTTCCATTAATTACAAATAATTTTATATCTGAAATTCTACTCTTAATTACCCATAAAAAAATAGGTTGTAATATTTTATCTAATGGGGTTTGGAGACCAAACCCCTACAGTTTTTTTTTCACGAATCATTTCATGTAGCGATTAATCAACTACCCATTCATCAGGATACTTTGTGGTTGCGGGTGTTGGGAAAAGGTCAAACACAAGACCAAGCTATTTTAGAATTGGAAACTCTACCCAGAGGCAACCCACTTCGGGAAAATCTAACCGAACTTCTCACAAGTTGGCACGTCACAATTCAATTTAGAGAAAATATAGATGAAGATGATCGGGAGTTACTGATGAGACTATCACCTGTTTATTTACGTTGGCGTGAAGAGACCTTGGAGGAAGGTATCCAGCAAGGTATTCAACTAGGTGTTCAACAAACAGAACAAAGGATAAAGCAAATGATTGAAAATTTTCTCAATGCTCGGTTTGGTTCCCTAGATTCAGAACTATTGGCTATTATTGAACCAATGTCCCAGTTGTCTCCAGAGGAGTTGACTTCTTTGTTATTAAATGCTTCACGGGAAGAATTATTGGAGAGATTTGGCAAGTAGTTACTGACTAAAACAATAAGGTTTTATATCTCCTTAAAAAAGGAGATATAAAAAGAAAATTCTGCTGCCGTTGCTGCATCTTGAAGCATAGTTTTATCCAAATAAGTTTTGCATTCTATAACTACAGCAGGTACATCCCAAATATGACTTTCTAATTCTTGGGAACCCTGACAATTCATTTGGGTATGAATTCTTACTCCTATTGCAAAATCATTATCTTTTAGTTCAATTAAAGCATGAGGATAACTGAGCATATATTGATAATTTTCAGAGCGAAAAAATATATCTTTGAAAGTACGAGACTTACCAATTAAAGCTTGTGATTAAAATTCACTAACTAAATCTTTGAAAAGGTAATACATAAATTTTTCCAAGACAGATGAATGGAGATTTGAACGAGAATCAAATTTTTCACAATAGTGTTGTTGTTCTAGAAAATTTTTGTATTCATTCAAAAATTCTACTCGCTTTATTAACAACTCACTATCTTGCTTTGTTGTTTCAATCAACGGACCTAATAGCTGTTCATTAGCTGACTTCCACTCATTATATTTTGCTCTGATTTCTGTTAAATATTTCCGAGATTCTGTATCTCTATATTTGCTTTTATGATTTTCCTTTTGCTCTAAATTTTGACCGTGAACATACATTTTATTTAACTCTCTTTTACAACTGTTTTAAGATATTATCGGCAATAGCTTTAGCTAATAAAGGAGGAACGGCATTTCCAATTTGATTGTATTGACATAAATGTTTTTCTCCTAGACGACCTTCTCGAGATAGTAGTTTATGACTAACAACTGTTGGTTTACCCATGAATTTAAAACTATCTGGAAATGATTGTATTCTTGCACCTTCTCTAGCTGTGAAATTTCTATGTTGATAGGGGTGAACAAAGTTAGCATAAAATGAAGCTGGAATTGTATGGCATGGTTTATCTGGATGGAGTCTTCTATTATTTTGGTCGTAGATTTTTTGAGCTATTTTTGTAGAGTTCCTTTGGCGTGGTTGTAAATGTTTTGGTACGTCTTTTACAGAACTTCCCCAAGTCATTGTGGCAAATCTTTCTACCATTCTTTTAGTATGATTCATTGCTTTGTGATTAAACAAAATTTTATTGCCATTTCTCAACAATTTTTGATATTCATTCGACGGCTTTTGGGAATAATTTGACTCTTCTTTTCCTTCACCAGCTTCTAGTTGAGGTAAATCAGAAATAGCATCCCATAATGTCGGACAGAACTTTAAATTTTCTCCAAATAAAGACATTTGTTGATTAGTTAATATTCCATGAGTTGGTAACGGAAAAGGATTTTCTAGTTCTCGTTTTGAAGCAATAATAAATAAACGTTTTCTGATTTGAGGCACGCCGTATGCTGTAGCTTCTAATATATCTATGTAGACGTTATATCCAATCTTTTTTAATTCTTGTTCAATAATGTCGATAACTTTTGTTTGAGATTGAGTCTGAAATTTAATTAGGTTAGGCACGTTTTCCATAATTAATATTTCTGGCTCAAAAACTATAGCTACTCTGATTAATTCTCTAAAAAGATTATTTCTAGGATCTTTAGGGTCTCCAGAATTTTTATTGCAAATAGAATATCCTTGACAAGGCGGACTTCCTATCAAGATTTGTGGTTTTTTATTAGCCCAAATTGCTGCTATATCCTTATCAGTAATAGTCGTAATATCTTGATTAATAACAACTGCATCTGGATGATTATAAGCAAAAGTTTCTGATGCCCATTTATCTATTTCTATCGCACCAATAATTTGAAAACCTGCCCACTTAAAACCAAGGCTAAATCCACCTGCACCGGAAAAAATATCTAATATTAATGGTTTCATAAACAATATTTTTAGCAAAAATAATCAAGCAACTATTTGATTTTTAGTATTTTCTCTGCCAATAGATTTTCCCTCAAAAGTTTCTTGAATAACATCTTTAATCTCTCGATCGGGAGGTCGTTTTTCAAATTGTTGATGATTATAAATCCAGAAAGGATTAATCACTCTTTTCTTATCCCAAACTAAATACATTAATCTGATTTTTCCTGATGCACCTTTAGCAATATTTAAAACTAACTTATAAAACTGACACTCATCAGGTAATTCAATACCTTTTGGTAAAGGTTCATGCCTTTCTGATTGGGGATAAGGGTTAATAATTAGTTTTTCCAGGTGTTCACTAATAACCCGAATAAATTCCTGTTTTTTAGATTTAGATTTATAGGTTTTGACTAACTTTTTAAAACTCCGTTCAAAGTTAGTAGTCTTCTCAATCGAGAAGAGAGTTGAGCCAGTCATTTACTTCTCCTTGCTGAATATATTCTGGTTCTTCCTTAGACTCTATTGCTGCTTTTAAAAAATCAGAAACGATAGAAGCGTATTGAGGATGTTCTTTCTCAATTTCTAAAAGTTGTTCTTCTCCTAATAAACGCATATCTTCTAATGATATAGTTTCGGTTGAACTTGCATAACTAGGTAAACCTTTTCTGGCTTTTTTCCAAGGAAATTCTAAGTGGGTTAAATTACTTAAATAGTAAGCATGATATTCACCGAAATATTGCCAAGTTTCTTCTAAAACTTCCTTAATTTCTGAGGGAATATTAGCAATACTTTCCTGATTTGGGATTGGTAATTGTTCGGCTTCAAATTTACTGTAAAATTTATAAGCAGGAGAACAAACAGGACCATATCGCCAAGCTTGTATTTCTTCAGCGAATAAAGGTTCATCATTAAGCGCTAAATATAAGCATTGACTATAGTAGAGAAGTTTTTGTATTTTCATATTAGTTATTTGAGCTTCTCTACCATCTTCATAAGCCCGCATAATGAAATATTTGGCTATTTCTAAGGGGTTAATCATTACACTTTTATCTGTTTATTTTTAATTCAATACAGCTATAAATATTGATTATTTTAACACTAAGTCAGGGTAAGTATGCCACCCTTACAAAGATTTAATTGATTTAATCATTTCCACCAAAATTCCTATAATCTTTCTTGAATCTTTAATATAGTAATTCTCTACGTTGCATGAGATACTAATAACTGATAACTAATAACTAAAATGACACGAACTCCCCACGATCAATTTGCTAAACAGTATTTAGAAGAGTTACTAACTGTATTAGGCAAAGTCGAAACCAGTCGCGATGTTGCCAGCGAAGTCCGGGAAATAGACGTATATTTTATCCCTGTCATTCCACCGCCAAAAGACCCCAAAATTTTAGGGTTACTAGGTAAAATGGCAGCTACCGCTTCTATTTACGAACCATTTAGAAATCAACCACAACGACTGGAAATACTAGACTGCCAAGCCAAACTCAATTTTGTTATTAATCAGCAAAAACGTAAAGCTAGACGGGAAAATACTTCCTATTCTGAAACCGAATGGCCTTTCCTGTGGATTTTATGTCCCTCTTGTTCTGAAAAATTAATTGAGGGTTTTGGCGCTAAACTAGACCGAAGTGGTAAATGGCCTACAGGTGTTTATTTTTTGGCAGAATTTCTAAACACAGGATTAGTGGCAATTAATCAGCTACCGATAAGTCAGGATACTCTTTGGTTGCGGGTATTGGGAAAAGATCAGACACAAGACCAAGCTATTTTAGAATTAAAAGCTTTACCAAAAGGGAACCCACTGCGGGAAAATCTCATGGAGCTTTTGGCAAGTTGGCATATCACAATTCAATTTCGAGAAAATGAAAATATAGATGAAGAAAATCGGGAGTTACTTATGAGATTATCACCTGTTTATTTAGAATGGCGTGAACAGACCTTAGAAGAAGGTCGCCAAGAAGGCCACCAAGAAGGTCGCCAAGAAGGTCGCCAAGAAGGTCTTCAGGAAGGTCGCCAAGAAGGTCTTCAGGAAGGTCTTCAGGAAGGTCTTCAGGAAGGCGAACAAAGGACAAAGCAGCAAATGATTGAAAATTTACTCAATTTCCGGTTTGGTTCCCTGGACTCAGAACTATTGGCCATTATTGAACCAGTGTTGCAGTTGTCTCTGGAGGAGTTTACTCCTTTGTTATTGACTGCTTCACGGGAAGAATTATTGGAGAGATTTGGCAAGTAGTTACTGACTAAAACAATCAGGTTTTATATCTCCTTAAAAAAGGAGATATAAAAAGAAAATTCTGCATTCTAAGTTTTCCTATTGCAGGAGTTACTAATAATTGAAATGACTTGGCACATCACAATTCAATTTAGAGAAAATGAAAATATAGATGAACAAGATCGGGAGTTACTTATGAGACTATCACCTGTTTATTTAGAATGGCGTGAACAGACTTTGGAGGAAGGTCGCCAAGAAGGTCTTCAGGAAGGTCGCCAAGAAGGTCTTCAGGAAGGCGAACAAAGGACAAAGCAGCAAATGATTGAAAATTTACTCAATTTCCGGTTTGGTTCCCTAGATTCAGAACTATTGGCTATTATTGAACCAGTGTTGCAGTTGTCTCTGGAGGAGTTGACTCCTTTGTTATTAAATGCTTCACGGGAAGAATTATTGGAGAGATTTGGCGAGTAGTTACTGACTAAAACAATCAGGTTTTATATCTCCTTTTTTAAGTTTTTTCACTCATAGAATTTATTAAAAATACGGTAAGCAAATACAACTTGTTTTTACAAGATGAGGTTTGCTTACCGTAACTTTTTGTTTATGTTAATTTCAGTTACCTAAAGAGTAGGAAACTGACAATTTCATATTCCCTGGAAAATTCGTTGAATTGTTTCCATTAATTCCGCTTCTCAACAGAGTGAGAAACGGAACACAACTCAATTTGCTACCGATAAAGATGTCCCGACTGAGTTTCCATTAATTCCGCTTCTCAACAGAGTGAGAAACTCGGAGCTTATATGCACTCTACTTTAAAGATTCCGTTTCCATTAATTCCGCTTCTCAACAGAGTGAGAAACTTTGAGTATTGCCCAGAGATAAGCACCGCTATACACCGCATAACGTTTCCATTAATTCCGCTTCTCAACAGAGTGAGAAACTTGTTCTCAACAGAGTGAGAAACATGATAATCAGTGCAAGAGACTGACTCAAATACTATTTCCATTAATTCCGCTTCTCAACAGAGTGAGAAACAAGGGATCAATACCTTGGCCTCGAAAATAGAAGATAATTTCCATTAATTCCGCTTCTCAACAGAGTGAGAAACTGATATTTGGCATATAGGGAAGAAAGAAGTAAAAGTATTTCCATTAATTCCGCTTCTCAACAGAGTGAGAAACTACTAACTCTAAAGGAATAGATGATTATTTGTTTATTTCCATTAATTCCGCTTCTCAACAGAGTGAGAAACGGTAGCTATAATGTTGGCTGAATCAACAAGACTAAATTTCCATTAATTCCGCTTCTCAACAGAGTGAGAAACGATCCTTACCTTTATTGATGGGTTGTTAATCAGTTCTATTTCCATTAATTCCGCTTCTCAACAGAGTGAGAAACTGCAGGGTTCTAGAACCCTTACCAAACCTAATCTCTGAGCCTCAATTGCGAGGATCGACTTTATAATACAACAAAACATCAAAAAAAAGCCATACCCATTTCAAAAAAAAATCATCAAACCCTTACCCAGCAAAGTTTTCAACTTTTGCGCGGATATCCTCCTGCCATCTACAACCCTCAAACCCTTACCCACAAACAGCTTTAACCCCATTTTTTACCTACCCTCTGCCGAACAGCTACCCACCCGCGCAAAAACTCAGTTTTAGGGGAGACAAATATAACTTTATTTACTACTGAATATCCATGCCTCAAGAGATAAAAAAAGGTTGACTGCCATGATTACTATTTTTCCGAAAATTTCTGAGATAAACCCTGTTTCTGTCTAATTTATAACGAGCGCTCGAAATAAGAAACTAGGTTGATTGCCACAATTACTCTTTTTCCAGAAATTTCTGAGATAAGCCCTGTTTCTGTCTGAGTTAAGAGCGATCGCTCCAAACAAGAAACCGAGTTTATTACCATAATTGTTCTTTTTCAGGAAATTTCTTAGATATAGCAGTTCCGACGGTTATCAAGCACATTTACAATCCCCCTAAATCCCCCTTTGAAAGGGGGACTTTTTGTTGGCTCCCCAATTACTCTTTTTCTGGAAATTTCTTAGACATAGCAATTCCCACGGTTATGAAGTACATTTACAATCCCCCTAAATCCCCCTTTGAAAGGGGGACTTTTTGTTGGCTCCCCCGCTTAGAAAAGGGGACTTTGAAGTTACCCTCTTCCTTACACAAGACCCCTTTTTGTTGGCTCCCCCCTTTCAAAGGGGGGCAGGGGGGGATATAAAACTGTACCTCATAAATTAAATAACTACTATAAACCCGGTTTCTGAGCGATCGCGTAGGGACGTTCCATGGAACGTCCCTACTAAACTTTAAATTTCTCAGTTATCCGTTTCATCGCTTCGTTGACATTTTCCCGACTATTAAAAGCGGAAATACGAAAATAACCTTCACCTGCTGCACCGAAACCAGAACCGGGAGTACCGACAACATTACAATTTTGCAACAGCTTATCGAAAAAATCCCAACTCGACAAACCTGTGGGAGTTTGCACCCAAACATAAGGCGCGTTCACTCCTCCATAAACAGTTAACCCTGCTGCTTGTAACTGGGAGCAAATAATTTTCGCATTCTCTAAATAAAATTCGATCAACTTTTTCACCTGCGCTTTCCCTTCCTCGGAATAAACTGCTTCTGCACCCCGCTGCACGATATAAGAAACTCCATTAAATTTAGTGCAATGACGGCGGTTCCACAATTTCCATAATTCTACATCGCTACCATCAGCAGCTTTCCCTTTGAGAGTTTTGGGTATGACAGTCAACGCACAACGAGTACCAGTAAAACCAGCATTCTTTGAAAAAGAACGAAATTCGATCGCGCATTCTCTTGCTCCTTCTATCTCATAAATAGAATGGGGAAGACTTGCATCGGTAATATAAGCTTCGTAAGCAGCATCGAATAAAATAATGGCGTTATTCGCTTTGGCATAATTTACCCATACTTGCAAATATTCTTTAGTTGCCGTCGCACCAGTGGGGTTATTAGGAAAACACAAATAAATCAAATCCACCTTTTGAGTAGGAATTTCGGCAGTAAAATTATTCTCTGCTGTTATTGGTAAATAAACGAAACCCTCATATTCTCCTTTTTCATTCACATTACCAGTATTACCTGCCATGACATTCGTATCTACATACACTGGATATACCGGATCTGTCACAGCAATAGTATTATTATTGCCAAAAATATCTAGAATATTACCAGTATCACACTTTGAACCATCAGAAATGAAAATTTCCGACGCATCAATATCGCATCCCCTAGCTTGGAAATCTTGAGTCGCAATTATCTCCCGCAACCAACCATAACCCTGTTCTGGGCCATAACCCTTAAAAGTCGAGCGATCGCCCATTTCTGACACAGCTTTAGTCATGGCCTGACAACAAGCTTCTGGCAATGGTTCCGTTACATCTCCAATACCCAATTTAATAATTTGGGCGTCGGGGTTTGCTTCAGCGAAGGTATTAACCCGTCTAGCTATTTCTGGGAATAGATATCCTGCTTTGAGTTTGAGGTAATTATCGTTAATTGTTGCCATAATAAATTGCAAAAAGTCACTTACAACAGCATAGCGGGAACTATTCCGTTTTGCTGTATGATTGCTAAATTTAGAAACATTAGTATGTCAGCATTCAGCAATAAAAATCAACCAGGGAGGGTATCTTCGTTACACCCAGTTGAGCAAGGGATTTGTACTCCGCTAATGTAGGGTTTGCTGATTAAATTTTAAAGCATTGACTTTAATCATGGTTTTAGCTTTTTTAGGTATTAAAAAAGTACAAGGTTTTAGCTATTTAGAGCTGCATAAAGTAAGGATTTTGATTGACGCTCTTGCTGAAAAATCACGAATTAAATTCTTCCTCCTGCCTCCTCTAAATTCCTTACTTCTCCTGTCTTCCCCTCCTAGGAGGGGTTAGGGGTGGGTTGTCTCGAGTCTCCTGACTCCTACCCTTACTCATAAGATTTTTTCAGCAAACCCTAATGTATTTTTTCTAATAAGTTGATAACTGATGGCTGAATACTTATGTTAGTATAATCAGAATTTATGAGGTTAGTTTGGATGGGGAATTTGATTAAATATTTCATGTTAAATTTCATTTTTATCCTGTTGGTTTCTCAGATGTCTGGTTGTCAGAAAACCAGTAAATCTATAGATAATTTTGATGATTTTGGAGTTGATAAATCGTCGCCAGTTACTGTTTCTGTTTCCGCAAATATCAGCACGGCAAAAACTATTATTCCTAAACAGGTTGTGGAAGCTGTTCCTATTTTGATGTATCATTCTATTTCTGTTAACCCGAAGAATGATTTAATGGTGCCTCCTGATGTTTTTGCTGCTCAAATGAAACATCTACATGAGACTGGTTATCAGACAATTACTTTTAAAGATTTAGAAGATTGGCAAGCTGGTAAACCTATCCCGAAAAAACCTATTTTACTTACTTTTGATGATGGGTATATTGATAACTACACTACCGCTTATCCGATTTTAAAGAAATATAATTTGCAAGCTACATTTTTTATTAGTTTCAATTATCTTGGTGATAGTCGCCATATCTCCTGGCAAAATATTCAAGAAATGTATAATTCTGGTTTGATTCAATTTGGTTCTCATACAAATTCTCATCCTGATTTGACTGTAATATCTAGCACTCAACGCCAGGCAGAAATATTTCAATCTAAGGAAAAGATAGAGGAAAAAATTGGTTCTGAAGTTATTGCTTTTTCTTATCCAGCAGGTGTTTATAATGATCTCGTTTTAAGGGATGTTTCAGAAGCAAGATATAAGTTTGGTGTCACTACTAAACCAGGAAATGCTAGAGTAGAACAAGGTTTATTAAGTTTACATCGGGTACGGGTTCATGGGTATTATACTGTGGAGGATTTTGTTAAGATATTTCCTTAATTATTGGATAGTTATTGTTTAATTTTTCTGTTCTGAATTTGTATATATAGCATTTCTAACTCTCGTGATGTACACAAGTTTTGAATTTTAGGGAATAGGGAAGAGAAAAAAATACTGTAGCTCATTAATATGAGAAACGCTATATTTCTACTGCAATACAATTTCTCGATCGCAATGCTCTTAATTAGGGTTTGCTGAAAAAGTCTTATGGGTGAGGGTAGGAGTCAGGAGACAGGAGACAGGAGACAGGAGGAGTAAGGAATGAGCGAGAAGGCAGAAGGAAGAATTTAATTCGTGATTTTTCGGCTCTTGTCAACCCTTTCATCCTAACTTTTTGAGCTTTAAGGAGCAAAAACCTTGTACTTTTTCCAGACATAAAACGGCTAAAACCTTTATCTGTAAATGCTTTAAAATTTAATCAGCAAACCCTAATTATTACTCAATTAGGTGGATTAATTCAACGCAAAAAAGCAGAAATAGCCATCAAAAAAGCTAACCAAAATTTACAAGTAATTGCTAGTTTAGATAGTCTAACCTCCTTGGCTAATCGTCGTAAATTTGATGAATATTTTTACCAAAAATGGGAACAACTCAGACAAGAATAAAAGCCTTTATCTTTGATGATTTGTGATGTATATTATTTCAAATATTATAATGATTATTATGGGCATCCAGAGGGAGGTCAGTGTCTCAAAAAAGTTGCTCAGGCGATGTAAGCATTCAGCTATTAGCATTCAGCTAGCCTCCTGCGGAGGAACTCCGTTAACAGCTTTTTAACTTATGCAAGAAACGACTAAGATTGAGCTAATGAGCAATTTCATTCATAACTTTTAATTCTCGTCATAAGACTAATTCTTCTTTCCAATATAATGAGTTAATAACTCATAGCTGAGAGCTGATAGCTAACCGCTGAATGCTTACCAGGCGATTAGTAAAATCGTTATATTTCCTACTGACTTAGTATGTCGTTATGGTGGAGAATAATTTGGAATTATATTGCCCAATATAAATCTTGATGAAGCTTTACGAAGAGCAGAATTAATTAGATTGGAAATCAAAAACCTTCAGATATCTCATGTTTATTCAAAAACAAGTCCTTATGTTACTATAAGTTGAGGAGTAAGCAGTATAGTTCCTAATTTAAAATTATCCCCTCGTACATTATTAATAGATGCTGACCAATCGCTTTATAAAGCAAAAGAACAAGGACGAAATTGTGTTTTTGCCCATAAAAATAGCTGTGTTTGTTAATTAATTTGTTAATTAAGTATTCAACGAAAATTAGTTTTTTTATATTTAATGCTGACGTTAAGTAGGTCTCCTAAATTATTTTTATAGCACTCACAATTACTATTAGGACATTCTTGCTTCTATCAAATTTAGTCAGAGCAATAATTTTAATTCTGACTTCAACTATATATTTACTGCTGTTGTCTACAAGTATTTTTGTTCCCAGTTAAGCTGTTCATTGCTTACAAATATTAAATTAATTTTGTACAGGTGCTTATATTATAGTAATAGTAATACCCAGTAAATTTTAAGTTTGATTAGTTATAAAAAAATCTTTCCTCTCCTTCTAGACTAATCTAACTTCTCACTATAAAGTATTTCTCAGTAAGTGTGAGGTACACTTTTATATTTCTTGCCTGTTGACTATTGTCTATTGTTTGAGGGAGTAGGGAGTAGGGAGTAGGGAGTAGGGGAATAGAAAAGAATAAAAACAACTGTACCTCATAACTGTGGGCTATAATCAAAATCAATCCCAAAAAACTTTAATAAACAATTTAATTTAATTTAATTAATTTAACGACTTAATTTTCTGTATATTTCCACTAACACTCCAATAAATGAGCCAAATATACCTCCAATTATAGCTCCCCAAAAAGGAATCAATAGGGGACTTAAACAAAGATAAACTCCCTCTAAACCATCAGCACAATTTAGAGGTTGAATTTTTTGATGAGCCATAAGAAAAAAAATAACTGTAGTTAAAATTGAAGTAAAAGTCGCTGCATTAAATATTCTCATCCTACATCTAAATTTAGTAATTAAGTGAGTAATTGCACCAACTATTCCCCCAATAGTACCTCCGATGATAATGCCTATGCAAGCACCAAATAATGAAACAAACCAGACAAACACGACGGGAAGTATACTACTCATAAAATCCTCCTAATTTTATATTTTTTGTGGTCCTAAAATGTCAGGATTTATGTATCTCCAAGTTAGTTATAAAGGGGTACATCTCAATTTTTAATAAAGCCGAAAATTTATCCCTTTTAGGGAACAGGGAACATGAAAAAAGTATTTTTGGAAATATTGAGATACACCAATTATAAATAGACTTATCAAAATATTTTACTCAGCAAGTTAACCGTTTAATTATTCATAATTAAAAAAATCAAGACTTGCAGTCATCTACATTAAGAATCACATTCTTAAGCTAATTACCGTAAATACTTATTCCTCGATTGTAACCCAACCAATAACACCAAGTCAATAATCAGCATTAATATTGCAATAATTAAGAAACGATATTTAGTATTATTGCTCAATCAAACCTCAATTAAAAAAAATTAGTTGTCAATAGAAAAATTTTCTACTAACAACTAACTATTAACTATTAGACTTATCCGAAAATCCAAAATTTAATCAATTATTATCCATAAATTATCAATTACCGAATAATTAATAATTAGGGTTGGCTGAAAAAGTATACAAGAGTAAGGGTAGGAATCAGGAGACTCGAGACAACCCACCCCTAACCCCTCCCAGGAGGGGAAGACAAGAGGAATGGGTATGGGAGCGAGAAGGCAGGAGTCAGAATTATCCCTTGATTTTTCTTCCTAAGTCAACCCTTTCATCCTCACTTTATGCAGCTCTTGATTAAGGAAAACCTTGTACTTTTTCAAGACTTAAAAAACCTCAAACCATGATTAATGTCAATGCTTTAAGATTTAATCAGCAAGCCATAATTATTAATTAAATAATTCAGGTTAAAAGCCTCCTCTTTTAAGGGGAAAAAAAAATTTTTTTCTTTTAGTCAATCCTCTCCCTTTTAGGGAGAGGTAATTATCCATTATCCATTATCCATTATCCATTATCCATTAATGAATTATCAACTTAGCTAGAAGAAGCAGGTAAAGAAAGTTGAGGTTGAGTATTTGGTTTATGACCATTACTATTACCATTACCATTAGTATTAGAATAATCTGGAGATAATAATACTTGACGAATCAAACGAGCGATCGCTCGTTGAGTCAAACCTCCTGCTACTTGTTGCCCCATCTTTTGCATCTCTGGTTTAACTAATATATTTGGCACTAATTGTACTAACTGCATAGCATCAAAACCAGGAGTATCCTGAATAATTTGCCAGATATTTTTAATATGTTCTGCTCTCTTTTCCTCTGCTGGATTTCTAGATGTAGTAACTGAAGTTTTTTCTACCTTCAAACCCAACCATTCACCTACTTTAGTCCTGGCATTAATAAATGTATTTATCGATGCTAAATCTAGACTGTTAATCAGCTCTTCAACTAAACGAACCCGAATAAAATCTCCCCGTTCAGATAATAAAAAATCAAGAGCTTGATCCAAAACCTTACTAATATCATAATCATCACTATTACTCGCATTTCTTAAAAGATTTTCCAATCTATTCCAACGAAAATCACCATCCTTAAAAAGTAAATCTTTTAGAGAAGTTCTCAACTCAGGAGCAGGGTCAGTTAATAAACGTTTTGCCACATAAGGATAAGCTTTACTCAACACTTTAAAATTAGGCTCAACATTAATAGCAATACCTTCCAAAGTTACCAAAGAGCGAATAATCAAAGCATAATAAGCAGGCACCCGAAATGGATACTCATACATTAAAGCCGATAACTGGTCTGTAATACTCTTAAAATTAAGCTCTGCCACACTTGCACCAAGAGCATTATTAAACACACCAGCTAATGCTCCAATAATCGGAGTTAAATCAGTTTCAGGAGTTAAAAATTCTAGCTTCACATAATCCTGAGCTAAAGCATCAAAATCACGATTTACCAAATGTACAACTGCCTCTAATAAACCATATCGCTGATAAGGTTTAACCTGACTCATCATACCAAAATCTAGATAAACCAATTTACCATCAGGACTTGCTAATAAATTACCAGGATGAGGATCGGCATGAAAAAAACCATGTTCTAATAACTGTCTTAAAGAACATTGCACACCAATTTCTATCAGATATTTCGCATCAATATTTTTAGCTTTTATAGCTTCCAAATTAGTTAGCTTAGTACCCGTTATCCACTCCATTGTCAACACACGACGCCCGGTATATTGCCAATAAATTTTAGGAACATAAATATCTTTTAAATGACCGTAGAGTTGTTTAAATTTTTCAGCATTTCGACCTTCTTGAGTGTAATCCATTTCCTCAAATATTCGAGTACCAAATTCATCCATTATTGCTACTAAATCGCTACGGAGTCGCTGAATCTTTTTATGTGCCCAAATAGCTAATGTTCTTAATATATAAATGTCTAAAGCAATGCTTTCTGATAAACCAGGACGTTGTACTTTTACTGCTACTGTTTCACCTGTTTTTAATTTGCCTTTATATACTTGTCCAAGGGAAGCAGCAGCGATAGGATTTGGTGTTAATTCTGCATAAATTTCTTCTGGAGGAAAACCTAATTCTTCTTCTATAAAATGATAAGCAATTTCATTGGGAAAAGCAGGTAATTGGTCTTGTAATTTAGTCAGTTCATCTAAATATGTTGGAGAAGCTAAATCTGGTCTAGTAGATAGTGCTTGTCCTACTTTAATAAAGGCAGGACCGAGATTTGTCAAAATTTCTCTTAACCAGATTGCCCGTTTTCTTTCATTTTTGGTGGCATTACCAGTAATTTTGTCCAACCACAAGTTAAAAGCAAATAGGACAAAAGTCCATAAGATACTGATTCGCCGTTTCCAGACTTTAAAAGGACGTTTACTATAGATGGCTGTTATTGCTTCTGGATCGTAGCGTAGGGTATTATTTTCTGTTGTCTCTGGAGGATTTGGAGATTTGAGCATTTCTGTATCTATATTTTTTAGTTGCATTGCCTCGACTTCTACTGTGTCTAATTTCTTGCTGTTGGAATTGATGTCTTTTTGGCGAGGTATAAATGATATTGTTTCTAAATCCATAATATTTAAGAAAAATTTAACGAATCTTGTTAAATATTGTAACAATAACCCTACTGTTTCACTGAAGTCAAAAGTTAAAAGTTAAAAATAAGATTTTAAAAGTTGGAAAAATATATTTTCTCAGTAAGAAAGTAAGAAATATTAGAATATCAAACCTAGAGAGCAAGGTGACTGAGAGTTTATTTCCTAAGAATTGAAAATTATTGTTGAATCTGACTATTGCTCTATAGAATCTTTAGGCGTATCTTTTACATTAGGTTTTATTTCGACAACTTTCCCGATATAGCTGCCACACTTGCTTCCCCTTTCATGTCGCAGAGTGAAAAGGGAACGGAGTTTGATCGCAGAGAAACTATGATATTTTTGCTTGAATAAAAAGTCATGCGTATGGGCGAGTAACCCCAGCTAAACTTTATGATATCAAAATTTTTCTGAAGATGCAAGGGAAAATCCTTTGACGCGCCGATTTTTTCGGGAGCTTCATAAAATGACAATGTTGGTGATTTTTCACTGAGGGTGGATGGAAAGATTCGAGCAAGGAAAAATTACCATTTATGGGAGCTTCGTAAAATGCAAACATTTCTGGTATTGCTCCTGGGAAAAATTTCTGAATATTTGATTGCCTCTGAGTAAAGATTTTGGTTGAATAAAAAGTCATGCGTATGGGCGAGTAACCCCAGCTAAATTTTATGATATCAAAATTTTTCTGAAGATGCAAGGGAAAATCCTTTGACGCGCCGAATTTTTTAGGAGCTTCATAAAATGATAATGTTGGTGATTTTTCACTGAGGGTGGATGGAAAGATTCGAGCAAGGAAAAATTACCATTTATGGGAGCTTCGTAAAATGCAAACATTTCTGGTATTGCTCCTGGGAAAAATTTCTGAATATTTGATTGCCTCTGAGTAAAGATTTTGGTTGAATAAAAAGTCATGCGTATGGGCGAGTAACCCCAGCTAAATTTTATGATATCAAAATTTTTCTGAAGATGCAAGGGAAAATCCTTTGACGCGCCGA
>NZ_JAAHHT010000027.1:61042-66757 GCF_010672085.1 Okeania sp. SIO3I5 | reverse complement strand
TTTGATTGCCTCTGAGTAAAGATTTTGGTTGAATAAAAAGTCATGCGTATGGGCGAGTAACCCCAGCTAAATTTTATGATATCAAAATTTTTCTGAAGATGCAAGGGAAAATCCTTTGACGCGCCGATTTTTTTAGGAGCTTCATAAAATGACAATATTGGTGATTTTTCACTGAGGTATGGATGGAAAGATTCGATTGAGTGGAAATTTCCTGTGGTGAGAAAGAATTATTAGTAAATCAAGAATCAAAAAAATAATCGTGAAATTTGACTATTGCTCTATACGCAACAGTAGAGCATCAAACCTAGAGAGCAAGGTAGCTCAGAGTTGATTTCCACTACCAGAAAATATTTGAGTGTTTCTCTGGAGTGGAAATTTCCTGTGCTGAGAAAGAATTATTAGTAAATCAAGAATCAAAAAAATAATTGTGAAATTTGACTATTGCTCTATACGCAACAATAGAGCATCAAACCTAGAGAGCAAGGTAGCTCAGAGTTGATTTCCACTGCCAGAAAATATTTGAGTGTTTCTCTGGAGTGGAAATTTCCTGTGCTGAGAAAGAATTATTAGTAAATTCAGAATCAAAAAAACAATTGTGAAATTTGACTATTGCTCTATACGCAACAGTAGAGCATCAAACCTAGAGAGCAAGGTAGCTCAGAGTTGATTTCCACTGCCAGAAAATATTTGAGTGTTTCTCTGGAGTGGAAATTTCCTGTGCTGAGAAAGAATTATTAGTAAATTCAGAATCAAAAAAACAATTGTGAAATCTGACTATTGCTCTATACGCAACAGTAGAGCATCAAACCTAGAGAGCAAGGTGACTGAGAGTTGATTTCCACTACCAGAAAATATTTGAGTGTTTCTCTGGAGTGGAAATTTCCTGTGCTGAGAAAGAATTATTAGTAAATTCAGAATCAAAAAAATAATTGTGAAATCTGACTATTGCTCTATACGCAACAGTAGAGCATCAAACCTAGAGAGCAAGGGAACTGAGAGTTGATTTCCACTACCAGAAAATATTTGAGCGTTTCTCTGGAGTGGAAATTTCCTGTGCTGAGAAAGAATTATTAGTAAATTCAGAATCAAAAAAATAATTGTGAAATCTGACTATTGCTCTATACGCAACAGTAGAGCATCAAACCTAGAGAGCAAGGGAACTGAGAGTTGATTTCCACTACCAGAAAATATTTGAGCGTTTCTCTGGAGTGGAAATTTCCTGTGCTGAGAAAGAATTATTAGTAAATTCAGAATCAAAAAAACAATTGTGAAATTTGACTATTGCTCTATACGCAACAGTAGAGCATCAAACGTAGAGAGCAAGGCAACTCACAGTTGATTTCTACTGCCAGAAAATATTTGAGCGTTTCTCTGGAGTGGAAATTTCCTGTGGTGAGAAAGAATTATTAGTAAATTCAGAATCAAAAAAACAATTGTGAAATCTGACTATTGCTCTATACGCAACAGTAGAGCATCAAACCTAGAGAGCAAGGGAACTGAGAGTTGATTTCCACTACCAGAAAATATTTGAGTGTATCTATCTACTGAAAATTTCCTCCTCCACCTCCCACACTCCCCACACTCCCCACACTCTCTATTTGAGTTCTGTCAGCTATAATTACCTGAAATCTTCAACTATAGAAAGAGAAAACCTTACCAAAAAAAAAGAGGGTATACGCCTCCCCTTGGATAAGGGATGAAAAAATAACAGTTCATTATTTCAATCCCGATGGTGAGCGCCAGAGGTACTGATAACTGATAACTGATAACTGATAACTGAAATAACCCCATGCTAAAAAACGACCCACTTTGGTTCAAAGACGCCATAATTTACGAAGCACCAGTTCGAGCATTCGCCGATAGTAACGGTGATGGAATAGGAGACTTTCGCGGACTTACAGAAAAATTAGACTACCTCCAAGACCTAGGCATAACAGCCATCTGGACTCTACCATTTTTCCCCTCCCCCCTCAGAGACGACGGTTACGACATTGCCGACTATAAAACTATCAACCCCATCTACGGCAACCTAGAAGACTTTCAAGAATTTCTCGACGCTGCCCACCACAGAGGTATTCGCGTCATCATCGAACTTGTAGTTAACCATACCTCCGACAAACACCCCTGGTTCCAAAGAGCGCGTCGCGCTCCTAAAGGTAGTGTAGAAAGAGACTTTTATGTTTGGAGCGACAGTGCTGATAAGTACCCAGAAGTCCGCATTATTTTCCAAGACTTTGAAAATTCTAACTGGGCATGGGACTCTGTAGCTCAAGCTTACTATTGGCATCGCTTTTTTTATCATCAACCAGACCTTAACTACGAAAACCCCGCAGTACAAGAGGCAGTTTTAGAAGTAGCAGATTTTTGGTTGAGTATGGGAGTTGATGGAATGCGTCTTGATGCGGTGCCTTATCTTTGTGTTGAAGAGGGTACTAACTGTGAAAATTTGCCGGGAACCCATGTCTTCTTGAAAAAAATACGCTCGCATATCGACCAGAAATATCCCAACCGAATGTTATTGGCGGAAGCTAATCAATGGCCGGAGGATGCTGCTAAGTATTATGGCAGTGGGGATGAATGTCACATGAATTTCCATTTTCCTTTGATGCCTCGTTTATTTATGGCTTTGCGGATGGAGGATAATTTTCCTATTTCTGACATTCTCAAGCAAACTCCTTCTATTCCTAATAATTGTCAGTGGGCGTTATTTTTGCGGAACCATGATGAGCTAACCCTAGAAATGGTGAGCGATGAAGACCGAGACTATATGTATAATGTTTACGCCCAAGATCCCCAAGCAAGAATAAACTTGGGTATTCGTCGCCGTTTAGCTCCTCTTTTGGGAAATGACCGTCGGCAAATAGAGTTGCTTAATAGTTTACTTTTGTCTTTGCCTGGTACTCCGGTTCTATATTATGGGGATGAAATAGGCATGGGGGATAATATTTATTTGGGCGATCGTAATGGTGTGCGGACTCCTATGCAGTGGAGTGCTGATCGGAATGCTGGTTTTAGTCGTACTAATCCCCAAAGGTTATATGCTCCGGTTATTGTTGACCCTGAGTATCACTATGAAACGATTAATGTAGAAGCTCAACGGTCTAATTCTAATTCTTTGTGGTGGTGGATGAAGCGTTTGATTTCTACTAGGGAACGTTTTCAAGCTTTTGGACGTGGTTCGTTTGAGTTGCTACATCCTGAAAATAGGAAGGTTTTGACTTTTACTCGGACTTACTCTGGGGAACATATTTTGGTAGTAGCTAATCTCTCCCGTTTTGTACAAACTGTAGAGTTAGATTTATCGGCTTTTAATGGTATGGTGCCTGTGGAAATTTTTGGTCGAACTAAGTTTCCGACTATTCAGGGGGAGCCTTACTTTTTTAGTTTAAGTCCTTATGCTTTTTATTGGTTTACTTTACAGCTACAACAAAGTTATGTTGAAACTTTAAGACCTTTGAGTAAACTTCCTGTTTTGACAGTTTCAGAAAGTTGGAAAGATGTATTTTCTCAGTCGGAAAGTAAGAAGAAGTTAGAGTCAATTTTACCTAATTATTTGAGTAGCTATCCCTGGTTTGGAGGTAAAAATAAGGTTATTCAATATACGGAGATAATAGAGGTAATTTCGATTGATGATGGAGAGAAAGAAACGGTTTTAGTGTTGATAGAGTTTCACTATACAGAAGGTGCGACAGAAATTTATTTAATTCCTCTGAGCTATTTAGATAAGTCAGAAATAAATTCTCAAATTCCTCCAGAAAAAATTATTGCTGAATTAGAAATACAGCAACAAGATAAATCGGGAATTTTGTTTGATGTTTTGGCACAAAAAGATTTTTTAAATATACCGTTAACAGCGATAAACAAAAACCAAAAATATCAAGGAAATAGTGGTTTTGTTCAGGGAAATACGACTGATGTCTTGGCAGAGATAATGCAGACAACTACAGAAGATATTCAGCCACATATTTTATTGGAAAAACACGATAAAACTTTGATTAATTTCGGCACAAAATTAATACTTAAACTTTTCCATAAACTAGAATCTGGAATTAATCCAGAATTAGAAAATGGTAACTTTTTAACAGAGGTATCAAGAAGTGAAAATTCAGCAATTAAAGGGAATATATCTCAAATATTAGGATATCTAGAATATCAGCGGGAAGGAACTAATTTAATTACGATTGGCATATTAGAAGAATTTATTCCAGAAGCAAGAGATGGTTGGTCATATACCTCTGATATTCTGAGGGATTATTTTGACAGAATAATGGTAGAACAAGTATCTGTAAATGATTTAGAAATTCCCGAAATTACTGTTAATAATAGTTTGAATACTGAGATTACTGAATCAGTCTACGATGTTATTGGTTCTTATCTCAATTTAGCGGAAAATTTAGGAAAAGTTACAGCAGATATTCATCAGACTTTAGCCTCCGATCTAGAAAACCCGAATTTTTCTCCAGAACAATTTACGCCTTTTTATCAAAGGTCGGTTTATCAATACATGAGAAATCAAACAGGCAAGATTTTATTAAAGTTGAAAAAACACCTATCAAAATTTTCAGAAGATAGACAACAATTAGCTAAAAGTGTAATTAATCGTCAAGACCGAATTATGGAACATTTAAGTTCTGTAGTCGAACGAAAAATTACTGCTATGCGTACCCGTTGCCATGGAGACTATCATTTAGAAAATATCTTATTTACGGGTAAAGATTTTGTCATTATTAATTTTGAAGGAGAAGCTACCAGACCTTTAAATGAACGTCGAATGAAACGTTCTTTACTGCGAGATATTGCAGTAATGTTAGAGTCATTTTATTATGCAGCTAATGTTGCTTTCCGGGAAGAAATTAAAAATGGGATGATTCGTTCTGAAAACTTATTGGCAATGGAACAATGGTCTACATTTTGGTATACATGGGTTAGTATATCATTCTTAAAAGCCTATCTTCAGAATACAAAATCAAGTTCATTTTTGCCTCAAAGCGAACAAGAAATACAGGTACTTTTAGACATTTATCTATTAGAAAAAGCCATCTATGAACTTGACTATGAACTTACCTCTCGTCCTGAATGGGTAGAAATTCCCCTAGCAAGAATTCAGCAATTAGTTCCATGATTTAATTAGGGTTTGCTGAAAAAATATGGGTGAGGGTAGGAGACAGGAGACAGGAGACAGGAGACAGGAGGAGTAAGGAATTTAGAGAAGGCAGGAGGAAGAATTATCCCTTGGTTTTTCTGCCTCGCGTCAACCCTTTCATTCTAACTTTATGCAGCTCTAAAGAGGAAAAATATTGTAGTTTGTTCAAGACCTAAAACGGCTAAAACCTTTATCTGTAAATACTTTTAGATTTAATCAGCAGAGCAATAATTATGTTTGATTAGGGAGTAGGGAGTGTGGGAGTTGTGGGAGTTGTGGGGAGAAGTTAAAAGCAGGAATAATAATTACCGAGTCTTCATATTTTCTACTCCAGAAAATTATCTTTCCACCGATTCCCTATTCCTGAATAGCTGTAATTTAATTTTGCAGAAAATAGCAGAGAGTTAACTACAAAGATTTCTAAATATCGCCCCTAATAAATCAGGTCTTAGTATTAATAACTTATGAGAAATTTAGATCAGTCTTAGAACGAGTCTTATTCAGAACGCCCTCATCAAAATATTCTGCTTTCTCTCCCCCCAATTATCAAGATTTTTTCCAGAGAAATTAGA
>NZ_JAAHHT010000027.1:0-61032 GCF_010672085.1 Okeania sp. SIO3I5 | reverse complement strand
GTCTTAGTATTAATAACTTATGAGAAATTTAGATCAGTCTTAGAACGAGTCTTATTCAGAACGCCCTCATCAAAATATTCTGCTTTCTCTCCCCCCAATTATCAAGATTTTTTCCAGAGAAATTAGAGCTAACAAATTTTCCATTTTTCCCGAATCCCGACTCCCAAAAATTATCTTTCCACCGATTCCCTATTCCTGAATAGCTGTAATTTGATTGGGCAGAAAATAGTAGAGAATTAACTACAAAGATTTCTAAATATCGCCCCTAATAAATCATGTCTTATATTAATAATTGATTAGAGATTTAGAGTCCCCTTAGATCGAGTCTCATTCAGAACGCCGTCATCAAAATATTCTTCTTTTTAGAACTAACAAACTTTCCCTTTTTCCCTATTCCCTACTTCCTAAATTTTTGACTCTGGTTATTCACAACTGAGTCAGAAAAATGTGCTTCTTTCTCGCGCCAGAATTATGAAGAATTTTGCCTAGGAAATTAGAACTAACAAGTTTTCCCTTTTTCCCTATTCCCTACTTCCTAATTTCCTAAATTTTTGACTCTGGTTATTCACAACTGAGTCAGAAAAATGTGCCTCTTTCTCGCGTCCGAATTATGAATATTTTTTCCAGGGAAATTAGAGCTAACAAATTTTCCCTTTTTCCCTACTCCCTACTCCCTAAATTTTTGACTCTGGTTATTCACTAACTGAGTCAGAAAAATGTGCTTCTTTCTCGCGTCCGAATTATGAAGAATTTTGCCTAGGAAATTAGAGCTAACAAATTTTCCCTTTTTCCCTAATCCCTATTCCCGAAAATTATCTTTCCACCGATTCCCTATTTCTGAATAGCTGTAATTTGATTGGGCAGAAAATAGTTGAGAGTTAACTACAAATATGTCTAAATATCGCCCTTAATAAATTAGGTCTTATATTAATAATTTATGAGAAATTTAGATCAGTCTTAGAGGGAGTCTTATTCAGAACGCCCTCATCAAAATATTCTGCTTTCTCGCCCCCGAATTATCAAGATTTTTTCCAGGGAAATTAGAGCTAACAAATTTTCCCTTTTTCCCGAATCCCGACTCCCAAAAATTATCTTTCCACCGATTCCCTATTCCTGAATAGCTGTAATTTGATTGGGCAGAAAATAGTAGAGAATTAACTACAAAGATTTCTAAATATCGCCCCTAATAAATCAGGTCTTAGTATTAATAACTTATGAGAAATTTAGATCAGTCTTAGAACGAGTCTTATTCAGAACGTCCTCATCAAAATATTCTGCTTTCTCTCCCCCCAATTATCAAGATTTTTTCCAGGGAAATTAGAGCTAACAAATTTTCATTAATTTTTAATCCCATTCTAATGCTACAATTGAATCGGAACTATATTAAACCAGGATATTAATTATATTAAGTGGATAATAAATCTCAAAACCAGACAAAAGCAATTAAACTAAGTTCTACTATGGAACCAAAGTTCACAGGTATTGGCACTACCGATACAGGTAGCGTTCGTTCAATTAATCAAGATTCTTACTATGTAGCTCCTGAAGGACACATTTTTATCGTCGCTGATGGTATGGGAGGACATGCAGGTGGTGAAGAAGCAAGTAAAATTGCTACAGAAATAATTAAAACTTATCTACTTGGTCATTGGCAGGATACCATAGAATCACCCCAGTTATTAGAAGATGCCTTTATTCAAGCAAATCAAGCAATCATAGATGACCAGCAAGAACATCCCGAACGTTCGGATATGGGTACAACAGCAGTAGTAGCCATTTTCCGAGAAGAACAACTTTGGTGTGCAAATGTGGGTGACTCTCGTCTCTATAGACTTCGCGGCGAAACTCTAAAACAAGTTACAGAAGACCAAACTTGGGTAGCTCAGGCAGTGAGAAGTAATGCTATAACTGCAGAGCAAGCTAGAACTCATCCTTGGCGTCATGTACTTTCTCAATGTCTGGGTAGGGAAGATATGGGTAATGTAGACCTCTTATCTCTAGATTTTCAACCAGGCGATCGCCTCTTACTTTGCAGTGATGGATTGACAGAAGAGTTAGCCGACCCCATCATAAGTTCTATATTAAGTTCTGATAATGATTCTAAATCTATTGCTCAAGAATTAGTAGATACTGCTAAGGATAAAGGAGGCCGTGATAATATTACAGTGGTCATTGTTACTGTGGGAATAGAAAAATGACCAAAGTTATTGGTTTAATTAGTGGCACTTCGGTGGATGGTATAGATGCAGCTTTGGTTGATGTGACTGGTGGTCAAACAAATTTAACAGTAGAACTACTGGCAGCAGCTACTTATCCTTACCCAGAGAATTTGCCCTCCCTAATTCTTGATGTTTGTTCTGGTGCATCTCTCTCAATGGCTGAGTTGGCTGAACTTAATGATACTATTGCCCAAGAATTCGCTACGGCAGCATTGACAATTAACCAAAAATATGCTAAGAAAGCAGAACTAATTGGTTCCCATGGTCAAACTGTTTACCATCGTCCACCATCTCAACAATTAGGCTATAGTCTACAGTTAGGCCGTGGTGAAGTAATTGCTAATTTAACAGGAATTCCGACTATTAGTAATTTTCGAGCTGCCGATCTTGCTGCAGGGGGTCAAGGTGCCCCTTTAGTTCCTTGTGTCGATCTTCATTTACTGAGCCACCCAGAATATACTCGCTGTATACAAAATTTGGGTGGAATTGGTAATGTAACTTATCTAAAAAGTCAAAAACAAGAAGAATTCAAAATTCAAAATTCAAAATTCAAAATTCAAGAGGAATTAGTCACAACTTTAACTCCTCTAAAAATTCAAAAGTCAAAAGTCAAAAGTCAAAAACAAGAGGAATTAGTAACAACTTTAGCTCCTTCTCAAGAAGTTTTAGGTTGGGATACAGGACCTAGTAATACATTATTAGATTTAGCAGTAAAACATTTTTCCCAAGGAAGTAAAACTTACGATAAAAATGGAGAATGGGCAGCAAGTGGGAGACCATGCCAAGAATTAGTAGAAACATGGTTAAAACAAGACTTTTTCCAACAGAAACCTCCAAAATCTACAGGTAGAGAATTATTTGGGAAAGACTATTTATTTAACTGTCTTAATGATGCAGAAAAATATAATTTAAGTTCTGCCGATATACTGGCAACCCTCACAGAATTAACAGCAGCTTCAATCAACCATAGCTATAGAAATTTCTTACCAAGTTTGCCAGACCAAATATTATTATGTGGCGGTGGTAGCCATAATTTATATTTAAAAGAAAGGATAGAAAAATTATTAGCACCAATACCAGTAATAACCACTGCTGAAGTGGGAGTAGATGTAGATTTTAAAGAAGCGATCGCCATGGCAGTTTTAGCTTATTGGCGTTCCTTAGAAATTAAGAGTAATTTGCCAGAAGTTACAGGAGCAAAAGCCAAAGTCATGTTAGGAGAAATTCATCAACCAATTACAAGGAATAGGGAGTAGGGAGTGTGGGAAGTGTGGGAGGTGTGGGAGGTGTGGGAAGTAATAACAATTCGTAAAAATTATGATGTCAGTAGCTCTAAAGACTCTCCGACACTGAAAGAAAAATCGACAAATTTTGGTTAATTTCCCTATCTTCTTATCCTTTCATATAAAATTTGGTTATTCAATAATTACAAAATTACTTCCTCTTAATGCAGATGTTCTATTGAATACGAATTTAAAAATTCAATAGTTTAAATCCTTTCTTTCTCCTGACTCCTGACTCCTGACTCCTGACTCCATATCCCTTTCTCCCTAAATCGTTAACTTATAACATTTTGAAATAATCCTAGTAGGGAATAGGAAATAGGAAACTGCTGTAAAATAAATGGTTGAAAAATGAATAAAACCGATTATTTTCAAAGATTATCCCAATATAATTATTGGATGAACGAAAAAATCTATCTAGTTTGTGAATCAATACCGGATTCAGTACGTCGGGAAGATAAAGGAGCATTTTTTAATTCCATTCAGGGTACACTTAACCATATTTTATTAGCAGATAAACTCTGGTTAAGTCGCTTTCAAAATTATACTTTTGAGATCGAATCATTAAGACAAGAATTAATTGCTGAATTTAATTTATTGTGGCAAGAGCGTCAAAAAATTGACCGAGAAATTCAGACCTATATAGATTCATTAACAGAAGAAAAGTTAGCAGAATCTTTGACTTTTACAAGTAAGTCTCAGAAAGGAGAATGTAACTTTCCATTGTGGCATTTACTTCTCCACTTTTTCAATCATCAAACTCATCATCGCGGTCAACTTACTACTTTAATTAGTCAATGTGGTAAAGATTTTGGAGTAACAGATTTATTATGGTTGCCAGAAGCAGAATTGACAAACAGGGAGTAGGCAGTAGGCAGTAGGGAATAGGAGAAAATAATTGATTTCCTGTGCATGATTATTAGAGGTGTCTCAAGTAAACGCTCAAAAACTTATCATCTCATTCTGTAAAGCTCCTAAAAAATTTCGCCGAAGGGGTTGCGAATCGCCAAAAACTCTGATAATCTGAAGATTAGAAATGTTAGTTGTGGCAACTTGTCCCTACACATGACTTTTTATTCAACTAAAAAATCAGTAAGGTTGTAAGGAAGATATAGTTCTGAGTATTACCAGATTCAGAGCGATCGCCCTGATTATGACTACTGGTTATTAAACCAATTTCAGAGATATGGAAGTAGGGAGTAGGCAGTAGGGAATAGGAGAAAATAATTGATTATTTTCGAGGGATAATTGATTTCCTGTGCATGATTATTAGAGGCGTCTAAAGCAAACCCTCAAAAACTTATCATCTCATTCTGTAAAGCTCCTAAAAAATTTCGCCGAAGGGGTTGCGAATCGCCAAAAACTCTGATAATCTGAAGATTAGAAATGTTAGTTGTGGCAACTTGCCCATACACATGACTTTTTATTCAACTAAAAAATCAGTAAGGTTGTAAGGAAGATATAGTTCTGAGTATTACCAGATTCAGAGCGATCGCCCTGATTATGACTAATGGTGATTGAACCAATTTTAGAGATATTGGAAGTAGGGAGTAGGCAGTAGGGAATAGGAGAAAATAATTGATTTCCTGTGCATGATTATTAGAGGCGTCTCAAGTAAACGCTCAAAAACTTATCATTCTATGAAGCTCCTAAAAAATTTCGCCGAAGGGGTTGCGAATCGCCAAAAACTCTGATAATCTGAAGATTAGAAATGTTATTAGGGGTAACTTGTCCCTATGCATGATTTTTTAGTTGAATAAAAAGTCAGTAAGGTTGTAAGGAAGATATAGTTCTGAGTATTACCAGATTCAGAGCGATCGCCCTGATTATGACTACTGGTTATTAAACCAATTTCAGAGATATGGAAGTAGGGAGTAGGCAGTAGGGAATAGGAGAAAATAATTGATTTCCTGTGCATGATTATTAGAGGCGTCTAAAGCAAACCCTCAAAAACTTATCATCTCATTCTGTAAAGCTCCTAAAAAATTTCGCCGAAGGGGTTGCGAATCGCCAAAAACTCTGATAATCTGAAGATTAGAAATGTTAGTGGGGGTAACTCGCCCATACACATGACTTTTTATTCAATCAAAAAATAAGTAATGTGGAAAGGAAAAGATAGTTCTCAGTGTTACCTGATTCAGAGCGATCGCCCTGATGATGACTACTGGTAATTGAACCAATTTTAGAGATATTGGAAGTAGGGAGTAGGCAGTAGGGAATAGGAGAAAATAATTGATTTCCTGTGCATGATTATTGGAGGCGCCTCAAGTAAATCCTCAAAACTTATCATTGTGTGAAGCTCCTAAAAAATTCCGCCGAAGGGGTTGCTAATCGCCAAAAACTTTGATAATCTGAAGATTAGAAATGTTACTGGGGGTAACTCGCCCATACACATGATTTTTTATTCAACTAAAGAATAAGTAATGTGGAGTGGATCTAGATTTTCAAGAGGCGATCACGTTTGCAGTTTTAACTTGTTGGCGCTCTTGATAAACTCCCCGTAATTTGCCAGAAGTTATAGGAGCAAAAACTAAAGTTATGTTAGAAGAAAAAGAAGTAATTATTAATTATTAATTGTCAATTATTAATTATTGAAGTAAGTCTTGTTAGATTAAATTTAACTGAAGATTAAAAATATTATGGAACTAGATTTACAGAAATTTTATCAAGTAACAAACCCCAGTCAGGTTCTAAAAGCAGATAGTCCAGAAGACGAAAAATATTACATAGATTTTTCCCAAGTGCGCGGGGGTAAAATCATTGAAGAATTTAGAGATAATATTACATTCTTTTCTCCAGAAGAACCGACTTGTGAACTATTTACAGGTCATATTGGTTGTGGCAAATCCACAGAATTATTACGACTAAAAGCAGCATTAGAAAAAGCAGAATTTCATGTCGTTTATTTTGAATCTTCTCAAGATTTAGAAATGGGAGACGTTGATATTGGAGATATTATGTTAGCGATCGCTCGACGGGTAATAGAAAGTATTGAAAGTTTAGAAAAAATCACTTTACCTCAACTAAGAGGTTTCCAAAGAATTATTGATGGAGCAACCAGACTTTTACAAACAGAAATAGACTTGTCTGCTGAAGTAGCATTGCCTTTAGGAATTGGTAAAATTACCGCTAAAACTAAGAAGAGTCTAGAACTTCGCAAGAAATTGAGAGATTATTTGGAACCACAAACAGAGAATATTCTGGAAACTATCAACACAGAACTAATTGAACCTACTGTCGAGAAGTTAAAGCGATATGGCAAAAAAGGTTTAGTAGTAATAGTCGATAACCTCGATCGCGTAGAAAATATAATTAAACCAGGGGGTCGCCCTCAACCTGAATACTTATTTGTAGATAGAGGAGAAAATTTACGGCAACTCAAATGTCATGTTATCTATACTATGCCTCTGTCTCTAATGTTTTCCAATGATTACAATAGACTAACCAGTCGTCTAGCAGTGGAACCGAAAGTGCTGCCAATGGTGCCTGTGAGACTGCGAGATGGTAATGAATGTGCTTTGGGAATGAAAAATTTACGGCAGATGGTTTTGGCGAGAGCATTTCCTGACTTAGATCCTGAAGTGCGACTCGGTTTAATTTCGGAAATTTTTGATGCACCAGAAACACTCGATCGCCTCTGTCAAATAAGTGGCGGCCATGTTCGGGAATTATTACAATTGCTGCGTGGTTTAATAATGAAAGAACGGAAACTGCCACTTTCTCGTGAATTTTTAGAAAGAGTTATTCAAGATAAGAGTAATCAAATGAAGTTGGGGGTTGATGATAAAGAGTGGGAGTTGTTGCGTCAAGTACAACAAACTCAAGAGGTGAAGGGTGACAAGGAATATCAAATTCTGATTGGTACTAGGTTGGTGTATGAATATCGGGATAGTCAGGGATCTTGGTTTCAAGTGAATCCAATACTAGCAGAATTGGGCAGCTCACACGGATTATGGCACGGATCTGCGGATTAAGAGTTAGGCAGCTCACACGGATTATGGCACGGATCTGCGGATTAAGAGTTAGGCAGCTCACACGGATTATGGCACGGATCTGCGGATTAAGAGTTAGGCAGCTCACACGGATTATGGCACGGATACACGGATTAAGAATTAGAAAGTTCACACGGATTATGGCACGGATACACGGATTAAGAATTAGACGGATTAAGAATTAGGAAGATAAGGAAGACAAGCACTTCGCACAGTTTGAGGTATGCACCCATCCGTGTATTCGTGGCCGAATCCGAGTCTAGCCCCTTAGCGATGCACCCATCCGTGTATTCGTGGCCGAATCCGAGTCTAGCCCCTTAGCGATGCACCCATCCGTGTATCCGTGGCCGAATCCGAGTCTAGCCCCTTAGCGATGCACCCATCCGTGTATCCGTGGCCGAATCCGAGTCTAGCCCCTTAGCTATGCACCCATCCGTGTATCCGTGGCCAAATCCGTGTCTTGCCAACCTTAATAATTAATGGAAAATATAACAAAATGATAGAATTAAACAACCCAGAAAATCTTTCAGAGAAAAATCAAAATTCTTTAGAGCAATTAGCCTTTGCTCTTAATGTTGGAGGTAAAAATTTTTCTCTGATTTTAGCTCGTTGTAATTTCCAAAATTTGCAACAAGAAATCATACAAATACTAACGAATATCTGTTCTGTAAAAATTCAACAACTGCACTTAGAATCTTCGGCGATTACTCTCTATAGCACTATTGAAAAACAAATCGGAAAAGAACAACCGGAGGCTTTAATAGTATCAGGTTTAGAGTCAGCAAAAGCAATTGATAAACTGTTGATAAGTGCTAATAAAATTCGAGGAGAGTTTAGCGATAATTTTCACTTTCCATTGGTGCTTTGGGTGACTGATAATGTGTTAGCTGAAATGATTCGTTTAGCTCCAGATTTTTATAGTTGGGCAGCCACAGTTGATTTTGAAGCTTCCACTGATGATGTAGTTAATTTTATTCAGTTAACTACGGAGGATATCTACAAGAAAACATTGGAGTCTGGGGAGATTTTTGTTGACAATAATAGGTTTGATAGTGCAACAGTTATCCAACTCAAGGCAGCTTATCAAGAATTACTAAAAAATGGTGTCGTATTACCGTCAGATTTATCAGCAAGTCTAGAATTTTCTCTGGGTATATTAGCAAATAATTCGGCAGAATCTCGGCAACATTATGAGCAAAGTTTGAAGCTATGGCAACAAACTAATAATTTGGTAAAACAAGGATATTTATTATTTTATTTGGGTTTATGGTGGCGAAATTATGCTGATATAAATCGCCAGGAATATCAGGAAAGTTGTCAACGTGCAAAAGGTTATTTTGAGGAATGTATAGATTGTTTAGAATTTGATAAAAGAGAGGATTTAGTTGGTAGATTTATTAATTATTTAGCAGAAGTTAATCATCGACTTTTGGATTGGGATGAATTGGAAAAAGTTGCGTCAAAAGCTTTAAATATTCATCAAAGTCATCAAACAAAATTTAGGATAGCTAGAGCTTATGGATTTTTAGCAGAAGTTAAATCGAATCGGAAAGTTTGGCATGAAGCTCAAGAATTAGCTGACAAAGCATTGTCTTTTTTAGAAGAAGCTGTTGCTGAAATATCAAATTCTGGAGAGACATTTAATCAAGTATTAGATTGGGAGCTTCACTATCATAAAGGTTGGTATTTATTTTCCTTAGCTAAAGCTCAAAAAAATCTTGACCGATTAGAAACAGCTATTACAACTTTAGAAGATGCAAAAAAGATAACTAAGCCTGATTACGACCCCGAACTTTATCAGTTGATTCTGAAAGAATTGGGAAGTTGCTATTTCGACAAAGGAGATTATTTAACGGCATTTAATCAAAAACTAGAGCAACAAAAAATTGAGACTCAATTTGCTATTAAAGCTTTTATTGGAGCCGGGAAATTACAGCCAAGAAAACAACGATTAAATTTAGGTTTGTCAGGGATTGAAAAATCAGAAAATATAACTCAAGAAATAGCTACTTCTGGCAGGTTGCCAGATGTGGAAAAATTAGTAGAGCGGATTAAAGTTTCTCATCATAGATTCACAATTTTGTACGGCTCTTCTGGAGTTGGTAAAAGTTCTTTAGTGGAAGCTGGATTAATTCCAATTTTGAAAGGAGACTCTGTAGATACGAGAGATATTTTGCCAGTTTTGCAGCAAGTTTATACTGATTGGAAACAAGACCTTGGTGATAGTTTAGAAAAGGCTATTTCAGAGTTGGAAAATAGGGAATACGATCCCCCTAAATCCTCCTTGGAAAGGGAGACTTTGAAGAACATTGAAAATCCTCCTAAATCCCCCTGGGAAAGGGAGACTTTGAATAATATTGAAAATCCCCCTAAATCCCCCTTGGAAAGGGAGACTTTGAAGAACATTGAAAATCCCCCTAAATCCCCCTTGGAAAGGGAGACTTTGAAGAAGATTGAAAATCCCCCTAAATCCCCCTTGGAAAGGGAGACTTTGAAGAAGATTGAAAATCCCCCTAAATCCCCCTTGGAAAGGGGGACTTTGAACACTTCTCCCTCAGAAAGGGGGTGCTGTGAAGACTCTTCCCTTGGAAAAAGGTACGTTGAAAATCCTCCTAAATCTCCTTTAGAAAGGGAGTCTTTGAAGAACATGGAAAATCCTCCTAAATCTCCTTTAGAAAGGGAGTCTTTGAAGAACATGGAAAATCCCCCTAAATCCCCCTTGGAAAGGGAGACTTTGAAGACTTCCCCCTCAGAAATAGGGTGCTTTGAAGACTCTTCCCTGAGAAAGGGGTACGTTGAAAATCCCTCTAAATCTCCTTTAGAAAGGGAGACTTTGAAGACTCCTCCTAATGATGAGTTGCTGGCAATTTTAAAAGCCCAAGAAAAGCAGAATCGGACGACAGTTTTAATCTTTGACCAATTTGAGGAATTTTTCTTTAATAATAAGGATATAAATAGCCGTCAAGAGTTCTATAAATTTCTCCAAAAATGTCTGCAAATATCTTTTGTAAATGTAATTATTTCTCTGCGGGAAGATTTCATTCATTATCTTTTAGAATGCAATCGAATAGTAAGTTTAGAGCTGATTAATAACGATATTCTCAGTAAAAAGCATATCTATTATATTGGTGATTTTTCTATCGCAAATGCTAAGTCTGTAATTCAAGGAATAACAGCTCAAACTACTTTTACTTTAACTCCAGAACTAATAGATGAATTAGTTAAAGATTTAGCAGGAAATGTGAAAAATGTCAGACCAATTGAATTACAAATTGTGGGGTCGCAGTTACAAAATGAGAATATTACTACTTTAGAAGAGTATCAAGAAAGGGGTCCGAAAAAAGCTTTTGTAGGGCGGTATTTAGAAGAGGTAATTAAGTATTGTGGACCGGAGAACGAAAAGTTAGCAAAAGTAGTTTTATATTTCCTCACAGATGAGAATAATACTCGCCCGCTAAAAAGTCGGGTGGAGTTAGAGGAATATACAGAAAAACCGGAACGGATGGAATTAATTTTGACTGTTTTAGTTAAGTCTGGTTTGGTGTTTAGAATTCCCGCAAGTCCGTCAGATAATTATCAATTAGTTCACGATTATTTGGCATATTTTGTCAGGAAAGAAATGTCCGAAATGGCTCAGATATCTGTTGAATTGGAGAAGGAAAGAGAGCTGCGGAAACAGACAGAAAAAATGTTAACTGAGGCGTTACGAAAACAATTAAATACTGCCCGTCGTGCGGCTATTACTTTAGGGGGAATGGTTCTAACAATAGGAGGAGTTGCTATTGCTGCTACGTTATTCGGAGTTAACACTTATTTGTCAGGTTTAAGTGCTGCTTCTAAGGAAAATACAGAATTAGATCGGTTAGTATCTGCTATTCAAGTAGGAAAGAAATTAAAATGGTTATCTTTAGCAGCAACTCCAGGAACTAAACTGCAAGTTTTGTCAGAATTAAGTACAGCAATTCAGGAAGTAAAAGAGTTTAATAGATTTGAAAAACATAATGATGATGTAACTCATGTTAGTGTTAGTAATGATGAGAAAATGATTGCTACAGGAAGTAAAGATAATACGGTAAAAGTCTGGTCAGTTGATGGTAGTGAAGAAGAGACAACTTTTGATGAACATAGGGATGATATTACCCAGGTTGACTTTAGTTCTGATGGTAAAATGGTTGCTTCTGCTAGTAAAGATAATTTGGCAATAATTAGATGGTTGGATGATAGTAGAGAGCCTATTTCTTTACCACATGATGATGATGTATTGGATGTTAGTTTTAGTCCAGATAATCAATTTGTAGCTACAGGTTGTAAAGATGGAAAAGTGCGAATTTGGAGTTTAAAAGATGGTACGGAAGTTGATAGTTTTGACAGACATAATGCTCCTGTTGCCCACGTTACTTTTAGTCCGAATGCTAAAATTGTTGCTTCTGCTGATGATTATGATAATGTCAAGCTTTGGTTTATTGATGAGGAAGAAAAAGATGTAAACATCAAGAATTATACTACTACTGATATTAAGTTTCTAGATAATGAAACTGTTATATTGTCTAGTCGAGGCAATGATTTTAAAGTTTATAAAGTTGATGGAAAGCTGATTAAAAGGTATGGTGAATCTTTAGCAGATTACGAGCATAATATTATTAGTGATGATCGAAAATTTATAGCTACTGTTGATGATAATGATGATGATGTAGAAATAAAAACAGTAAAACAGAATATCAATATTTCTACAGGTAAAAACACTTCTCTAGACAGTCATAAAGAAAGTATTTCTCATATTAGTTTTAGCCCCAATAATAAATTTATAGTATCAGCCAGCAAAGATGACACAGTAAGACTTTGGAAACTGGATAATTGGTGGAAGTTTTTTTATCATCACGGAGATGGAAATTTTTTGGCTAAAGAACAGAAAAGTAGTTTTGATAAACTCTTAAATGCAACTATTACTCCAGTCAATCAAAGCGCTGTAAAAGTAGAAATTTGGCAGAATAGTCGAAGTTTAATAGCACCTATAATTATGGAAGAATTTGCTTATAATTTGAGTTTTAGCCCTAACAATAAAAATTTCATTACTAGCACTTTTTTTGACTATACTTATGCTCCAAATTTATCAAATATTGAGCGTGGAAAAATAGTTTCAAAAAACAACATTGATTCAGTGAAAAATATCAAAATTAGCCCTGATGGAAAAACAATTGCTGCTATTGGTTATGATAATAATGATAAGTTTATTTATTTATATAGTAGAGAAGGAAATTATATAAGAAAATTACAACATAACCAGGTAGAACAACTCTATTTCAGTCCAGACAGCAAAACTCTAGCTTCTATAAGTGAAAATAAAATTAGGTTTTGGAGTCTGAATGGCAAGTCAATCAGCCCTTTTGAAGGTCATAATGAAAAAATACAAAGAACTATTATAAGTAGAGATAAACAATTAATTGCAACTATAAGCCATAATCAAATAAAACTCTTGAATCTTAATGACAAATCAGTTATCAATTTAGGCGGGCATTATGGAAAAGTTGAAGAGATAATTTTCAGTCCAGATAGTCAGATTATTGCTTCTATTGGTGATGATAATTATGCTAAACTTTGGAGGAGGGATGGTACTGATATTCGCAAATTAGAACACAGAGATCAAGTAAAAAGTTTGTCTTTTAGTCGTGACAGTAAGAAGATTATTACTCTTAGCTACAACGAAAACAGACCGGAAAATAGTACGATTAAATTGTGGCAAAGCGATGGAACTACAATGAAGCAAAAAGATGGGACTCCAATGAAGCAAATTGATGATTACGGCATTAATAATTTTCAGTTGAATCCAGATGGTAATGTAATTGTTTCTACTTCTAATAATTTTGTTAAACTTTGGAGTCTTGATGGAAAATTAATTAAAGTGATCAAGGGACATTATGGAGTAATTAATGACATAGAGTTTAGCCCTGATGGTAAAATAATTGCTACAGCTAGTGACGATAAAACTATTAAGCTTTGGAGTAGCAAGGATGGTCAAGAAATAAAAACTCTTCGAGGGCATAAATACCCTGTTGAATCTATAGAATTTAGCTCTAGTGGAAACATCTTTGCTTCTATTGATGATGATGGTGACTATACTAAGGATAAAGAGACAATCATTTTTTGGGATAAAAAAGGTAATAGACTCAAAACCATAGAGGGAGACAGAATGAGTTTTCAAAACGAGAATAATACTATTACTTCTATTAGTTACAGTCCAAAGTGTGGAACTCTGATATTTTGGGAACGCGATGGCAAAAAACTAGAAGTTCCTGAAGAGTCTCAATTTTGTGAAGAGTTTTCTAGAATTCTAGGTTATAGTTACGATCGCCAAACAATAGCTTGGGGTAAAAGAGAACATCTTCTGAGACTTTGGAATCTTGATGGTGAATTAATCAAAACGCTCAAAGCTGATAATGTTTGGGTGAATAGTGTCAGTTTTAGCCCTGATGGAACAAAAATTGTCTCTGGTGGCGGCGATAAAATTATTAAAATTTGGAACAGCAAGAATGGTGAACAAATAAACACTATTGAAGAAAAGGATGAAGTAAACACTGTAAGTTTTAGCCCCGATGGTAAAAATATTCTCTCTGGCAGTGATGATAAAACGTTAAAACTTTGGAGTTTAGACGGAAGACTTATTCACACTTTTAAGGATCATACAAATGTAGTTACCAAGGCAATTTTTAGCCCTAATGGCAAGATTATTGCTTCAGTTAGTGATGATGTAATATTGTCGGATAGTAAAACTAAGGAAATCAAAAAACGGATTAAGAATGACAAGTCCGTTAAGAGCATCAATTTCAGTTCTGATAGTAATATCCTAGCCATCGAACACGACAATGGCAAAGTAACACTCCATCTACTCAATGGCATATTTACCAAAAAAACCCAACTCTACACAACCAATTCATTCTTAGGCGAAAAATTTAGTCCTGATGGGAAAGCGATCGCTGTACAAAACCAGTCAGGAGTCCTACTATTAAACGCAGACTTAGACGATCTACTCAACCGTGCTTGTAACTGGGCGAGTGCTTATCTCAAAACCACCAAAAATAATCTTTGCGATTAAGACCAGATTCAAAAATCCTACAATGTTCATTAACTTCATTATTATTGGAACGTATGGAAAACCTAACAATTTCTCTACCTGACTCCCTGCGAGTCTACGTCGAAGAACAACTACAACTTGGTAGTTATAAAAATGCCAACGAGTATTTTATTCTCCTAGTGCAGCAAGAGCAACAACGCCAAACCAAGCAACGCTTAAAAACAAAATTAATCGAAGGCATAGAATCTGGCACTGCCGAACCCATCACTGCACAAGACTGGGATGAAATTCGTCAAGCAGTGCGAGAAGCAGTTGCCCAAAGTCAAGAAAAATCAAATCTTTTAAATAACGAGCGCTCGATATAAAACAGGACTTACGCAAATTCTTGGACAATACGCTATCTGTAGAGGGCGAATGCCATTCGCCCCTACAATATCTTTAAATACTGAATATAGCAGTCGAAACAAAGGTTAGGACAGTTATAAATCCTGTTTGCGCAGCATTCCGTAGGAAAACCCTTTGATAGTCTGCTGTTCCCTGTTCCCTGTTCCCTATTCCCTAGCGCGTAGCGCTATAACACCGATGTTACCAGATTTGATATAACTGATAACTCATAACTGAAATACCCATGAACAAAACCCAAACTCAAATACCCACAGACACTTGGATAACTGCCACCTGGCAAGAATACATCCAAACCATTGAAAACTCCAGTTACGAAAAAGCCAAAAGTTACTACAACAACGGAAAATTCCGAATCGAAATGTCACCAGCAAACAAGCACAGTAAAGACCATATAGTTATTACTACCATAGTTAACTTATTTGCGATGGCAAAAAGGATTAAGGTAGATGGCAGAAATGAGTGTACTTATCGCAAAACAGGAATTCGAGCGGCTCAACCAGACGCTTCCTATTATTTTAGAGAAAATGCAGATGTAGTTTCTTGGGAAGCATCTACTATTGACCTAGATATTTATCCTCCACCAAATCTAGTTATAGAAGTTGCCAATACTTCCCTTGCTGATGATAAAGGGGAAAAGCGTTTGTTGTATGAAGCAATGAATGTTGCTGAATATTGGATAGTTGACGTGCAGAAGGTAGAAATTATTGCCTTTGCCATTGCTAATCAAGGCAGTCAAAGAATTAACCAATCTCAAGTTTTGCCTGGTTTAGCAATTTCTTTATTAGAGCAAGCACTGCAACGTAGTCGTCAAGAAAATCAACTCGAAATTTACACCTGGTTATTCAGTCAGTTTCAATAGCAGGGAACAGGGAACAGGGAACAGGGAACAGGGAACAGGGAGAATAGTTTAAAAAAAATTTTCCCTGTCTCAGATTCATCAGTCTATGTTCTAACCAATTTTTTCTTAACTTCAGGATTTTTATATAACGAGCGCTCGATCTTAAATAATCTTTCTGAAAAACCAAAATTTATGACAACAAAGCCACTCATAAGGGAATAGGGAATAGGAATGAGAAACATTTCCGCACTCTAACCAATTCTTTCTTAGCTTCAGGATTTTTAGATAGCGATCGCTCGATCTGAAAAAATCCTGCTATAACAGGACTTACGTAAAGAAACCGGGTTTTTATGATAAATCGTTGTTTTTATAATAGACATCGGCTTTGTTGTAATAGCCATAGAAAATCCGTTCCGCTTTTCGGTTGCCAGAGCCGACATGAAAGGCGAACCTAGTGACAGCTATATCACCCTCTTTCTATAGATTGATGTTTGATTCATTTATTGGCCAATAGTTAAATCGCTCAAAGCCTTTCCAGGTATAAGTTTCAGCCTTTTTTTAGTGCAAGAAAGAAAATATTGATGTTTGATTCATTTATTGGCCAATAGTTAAATCGCTCAAAGCCTTTCCACGTATAAGTTTCAGCCTTTTTTTATATCAAAGATCGATGTTTGATTTATTTCAGGACTTACGCAAAGAAACCCGGTTAAGAAAGTAAATCATTGTTTTTGACAATCAACATCTACGAGAAACCGGGTTTCTGGGTTCCCATGGCTTTAGTCCTGTTGATTTCCTGTTTGGATTATTGGATATCTCGAAAGTAAATGCTCAAGAATTATCATTGTGTGAAGCTCCTAAAAAATTGCGCCGAAGGGGTTGCCTTCCACCAAAAACTCTGATATTTTAAAAATAAGAAATGTTAGTGGTGGCAACTCGCCCATACGCATGATTTTTTATTCAACTCAAAAAAATCACTGATAGATAATTGAAAATTTGATTTCCTGTTTGGATTATTGGATATCTCGAAAGTAAATGCTCAAGAATTATCATTGTGTGAAGCTCCTAAAAAATTGCGCCGAAGGGGTTGTCTTCCACCAAAAACTCTGATAATATCAAAATAAGAAATGTTAGTGGGGTTAATTCGCCCCTACACATGATTTTTTATTCAACTCAAAAAAATCACTGATAGAAAATTGAAAATGACTCAATGAAAAAAAGAAGAGCTATTCACTTTTGAAGTTTTAACTGTCGATAACTCTTCAATCTCGGCTGTGTAGGTAGTTTTTACGTTTCGTTCCTAAATCCATCCGTGTATCCGTGGCCAAATCCGTGTCTAGCTGCTTTCCTACTTCAAATGAGCAATAGTCACCCCACTACCCCCATCACTTTTAGCTGTGTAGGTAGTTATTGCCTTTCGTTCCTAAATCCATCCGTGTATCCGTGGCCAAATCCGTGTCTAGCTCCTCCCCTACTTCAAATGAGCAATAGTCACCCCAGTACCCCCATCACTCTTACCAGCCAACTCAAAACGTTCCACCAAAGGATGTTCCTGCAAAAATTCATGGATACCCTGCCTCAACTTACCAGTCCCCTTACCATGAATAATCCACAACAAACCATATTCGATCGCCTTCGACAACGCCCGATCAACCTCAATTTGAGCATCCGCTACCCGACTCCCACGAACATCAATACTATTTTGAGAAGTACGAACAGCTAAACCACTCGAACTAACTTCCGACTGAGTTTCCTTAGACTTACTCTCTACCTTCTTAGTCTTTTGAGACTCCACATTTTTACTCTTTTTAAAAGACTCAACCTTCTCACCATCAAGAGATTCTACTTCTGCCAAATTAACCGTCATTTTCATCACCCCAAATTTAACAGTTAACTCATCATTTTCATTAGCAGCAGTCAACACCTGAGCAGTTTGCCCAATTTTCGGAATTCTAATGCGATCGCCTACTTTTGGCATAAAACCAGGTTTCTTGGGTGGAGGAGTACGAGAAGGCAAATATTTTTCAGAAATTTCATTAATAGCATTAGTCGCTTTCTGAGCATTTCTCGCAGTCAAGGGACCTTGTTGTAAATTCCGAATAACTGTCGCAATTTCCGCTTTTGCTTCAGCAATTTTTTCCTGTACCGCCACCTCTTGCGCTAATTTTAATTCCCGTTCCCGTTCCTTCAAAGCAGCAGCTTTTCGAGCAACTTCCTGATGCAAAAACTCAGTTTCTTGTAATAATTCAGAAGCTTCTTTTGCCTTAGTTTCTTGTTTTTGTCTTTGCTCTTCCAAACCAGCAATTACCTGATTTACATCCTCAGAACTTTCCCCAACATAACTTTGCGCTCTATCAATAATATCCTGTTTTAAACCTAATCTACCAGCAATAGTCATAGCATTAGAACGGCCAGGAATTCCCCAAAGTAGACGATAAGTTGGTTGTAAAGAATTAGTATCAAATTCTACTGAAGCATTTTCAAATCTTTCATCTTCATATTTGAGAGCTTTTAGTTCTCCAAAGTGAGTAGTTGCTACTGTTAATAATGTGTTGTCTGCCAAATATTTCAATAGAGAAATTGCCAAAGCACTACCTTCAGTCGGGTCAGTACCAGCACCAATTTCATCTAACAAAATTAGACTAGAAGATAAACGAGAATTTTCCTGGTTTTCATCCTCAGAAAAATCATTAACTTCTGAATCACTTTTATTCTCAGAAAAATCATCAGTACCGATTACTTTTAAATCTTGATTTTTGACTTTTAAATTATTTTCATCCTCAGATAAATCATCAAAATCTATTACTTCTGAATTACTTCTCAATTCTGAATTTTCAATTCTGAATTCTGAATTATTTTCATCCTCAGAAAAATCCTCAACTTCTAAATTATTTTCATCCTCAGATAAATCATCAAAATCTATTACTTCTGAATTACTTCTCAATTCTGAGTTCTCAATTCTCAATTCTAAATTATTTTCATCCTCAGATAAATCATCAAAATCTATTACTTCTGAATTACTTCTCAATTCTGAATTTTCAATTCTGAATTCTGAATTATTTTCATCCTCAGAAAAATCATCAACCTCTAAATTATTTTCATCCTCAGAGAAATTCTCAACATCTATTACTTTTAACTTTTGAATTTTGACTTTTGAATTAATAATTACTCCTGACTCCTGGTTTCCAACTCCTGACTCCTGACTCCTGACTCCTGACTCCTCTCCATTTATTGCTTCCAAAATTCTAATAATTCGCCGAATATGACCAGAAAAAGTAGATAAACTTTGCTCCAAAGACTGCTCATCACCAATATCAGCCAATATTTGCTCAAACCAAGGCAACTTGACAGGATCATCAGCAGGAATAAACAACCCTACCTTTGCCATCAGTGCAGCTAACCCCAAAGTTTTCAGAGTCACAGTTTTACCGCCAGTATTCGGACCAGTTATCGCCACCACTCTCACTGGCGGTCTAACATTCACATCAATAGGTACTACCGAACTTCCTTGTTCATGCTTATGTTGCCAAACCAACAAAGGATGTCGCAATTGACGCATAGTCATAACTTGCTCAGAGTCTGGATCAGTAAACTGAGGAGGATTAGCTCCCAACCACACACTATAACGAGCGCGAGCTGTAGCCAAATCAATAATCGTAGCGATCGCCAACAACTGCTCCAAATCTTCCTTAACCTCTGCCACTTGCTCAGTCAGAGCTTGCCGAATAGCTTCCTCCTCTCTTTGAGCTTGACGTTGCAGTTGTCGCATTTGATTATTAAGGTTGACAACTGCATTAGGTTCAATGTATAATGTCGAACCCGTCGTCGAAGTATCGTGGACAATACCAGGAACAGCATCCTTTTGAGGGGCCTTAACAGGAATTACAAAGCGATCGCCCCGTTGAGTAATAATAGGTTGTTGAATAGCATTAGCCTTGCTTTGTAAAATTCTGCGGAGAATATTATCAATGCGATCGCGGAGATGGTGCATTTTTTCCCGAATTCCTGCCAGTTTAGGACTAGCTCTATCCGTAACATCCCCCCGATCATCTATACAACGGTGAATTTCTTGTTCCAATTCTGGATAAGTTCGTAACTCGGCCACCAATTCCGGTAAAACAGACAACTCATATTCTGACTCATAACCATCTATTGTCCGACGCAACTTACGAACACCCGCCAGAGTTGTAGCAATAGCTAAAAGTTCAGCCCCAGAAAGTATACCACCTAATTCTGCTCTTTGCAGAGAATCACCAATATCTTCAATCCCATCAAAAGACAAACCCTGTGGGAGAAGAGTTTCTATTTTATAGACTTCCTGAGTTTGAGCTAATAAATTTATTGTCTCCGTCCTGGTGGACGGAATAGGTAGATGATGAGCTGCAACTACACCCAACTTAGTTGCCGTAAAAGTGGCCAAATGCTGACACAAGCGGGGCCATTCGAGTAATTCTAAAGTCTCAGATTGAATCAAGGCTTATTGATAAAGGATTATGAACTATGAAATATATTGTACTACAATTATCAAAATTGTGTTATAGCAGGGAACAGTGTTCAACAATTAATAATTAATAATTAATAATTAATAATTATAGGCGTAGTGGGCTGTTTTATCTTAAATGCTGCATTAGATTTTAGGTTGTGGGAAGACAAGGAAGACAAGGAGGACAAGGAAGACAAGGAGGTAAGGGAGAAAAAAGCCTATTGCACCATTTAAGATGAAACAGTCCAATAGTTTATTCTGACAAACTTTATCGCCTACATTCTGCACGACAAAACGTAGTATATAAGAAGGAGTCAGGAGAAAATCATAGCTGCCGTGATTGAGTAATCAATAGTCGTAGGGGCGAACGGCCATTCGCCCCTACTTACAGCAGTTTTCATTTCAGTAGACCACAGTAGGGACGTTCCATGGAACGTCCCTACGGGGTTTTGGTTGTGGCGATGTGGTTCATCAATCTGAAAAGCGCTGTAATTTTTGATTTGTAACTTGATGAACGAAAAAAGTAATTGAGATAATTTGCATATAAATACTTAAGAAGACTACGGATTTTATACTAATTTTTATGTTACATGAAGTGCAGAATGTGGGTTATCGGATTTAAAAATAGCAATATAATTTTCATTGTTTTTTATTCAGCTCAAAAAAAGTTAACGTGGCAAGGAAAAAATAGTTCTAACCACCTCATCTCAAAATAGCGATCGCCCATCATACCATTTCTAAAAAAGAATGCTACATAATATTTGCTGGAAAGGATAAGGTGTGAGAATTATGGGATGCTTGAGTAGAGGAAAAGCAGTAAAGAATATACTAAAATGCCTTGGATTGTTAAAAAAACACTTTCAGCCTGGGGAAATATTTGATTATTGAAGTGTAGCATTAGTTTTGGCAATTAGTATTAGATGAGGAGACTTCCCAAAAAGTAGTATAAATCTATTAATATTTAATATGTTAATATGAAATATTAATAGATTTGTAAATTACTAATTCTCCGGTAAAATATTCAAGTATAATAAACATTTAAAATATTTAAATGGATGCATCATGGATATGGAAATTAATAGTAATAACCTCAATGAAGCTTGGGCAATTAATAGCGAAGAGACCGATATATTAAATACTTTATTTCCTTCAGGGGGAGAGATAGGAAGCAATAGAGAAAACAGTATTCCTCTGCTGGCAAAAGATTCAATGGATTTAGTGCCGATAGAAATTTCTGGTTATGGCTATGGAGATTGGCCTGAAGTGGAAATTCTGGCTGAGGATTTAGAGATATCCAGCAATACAGATATTTTGGGCATTTCCGAAGAGCCTCTGGTGGGAGCCTCAGAATTCGAGGGCGATCGCTTACTGGGACCTCCAGCTATACCTAAGTCCCTGGAAGTTGGGGCGCTAAGTACAATTGCTGAAGAAGCGATAAACCAATGGTCCGATACAGAGTTGGGGCGATCGCTACCTATGAATTGGGATGAGGTGGTATTCGAGGTTGCAGATTTGCCGGGAGCAATTTTGGGGCAGGTTCAGGGAAACAGCGTTATTATCGACTCGACGGCTGCTGGTTACGGTTGGTTTGTCGATGAAACCCCGTGGGAGAATACAGAGTTCGACTTGTCTGGTACAGATTTGAAGGCGGAGGAAGGCAGTCCGGCTGAGGGCAAAATTGATTTGCTGACGGTGGTAGCTCACGAGTTAGGTCACTTTTTGGGGCTTGACGACTTGGCTTCAGAAGGAGAGTTGATGAGTGGTTCTTTGGGTGTGGGGGATCGCCGTTTGCCTAGCGATACACCAATAACCATGGAGTTTATCCCAGAAGAAGAGTTGAGTCTGCCTCACAATTTGGTAGTGGGGAATGGTGTGAAAAATGCTTTAGTTAGCGGTATCAATACACTAGCTGAGGAACTTGATAGTTACAGCGAAGATTTGGGCAATCAGTTATTAGCTTCTATTCCTGGTTTATTGAAAGACGGTGGCGAAGCTAATCCAGATGTCGCGGTAGGATTTTTGGGAGAATTTCAACTGGGTGAGTTATTAAAAGAGCAATTGAGCGATCGCCTCGATACAGGACTTATCGCCCAAGACATTGCTGATTTTATCGACGATCTTGATACGACTATCGGCAATCTTCAAATTAATTTTAATGAGGTTAGTTCGACTTCAGCGAGTGGGGAAACTGTTCTGGATTTTACTGTTGATTTAGAATTTAGCGATAACTATAAATTAGATTTAGGTCGCAATGCGGATTTATTTGGCATAGAAATTGATTTAGACACTTCGGCAGATGTTCTTTTGAATTCCACAGCTAGTCTGGATTTGACTTTAGGAGTTGTTGAAAGTAGCAATGATTTTTTCCTACGAGATGTTAATTTAGATGCCACAGCAGATATTAACTCCAGCAATATCAATCTGGATTTGAAAGTCGGTTTCCTGGAAGCTAAAGTCGAAAGTGGCAGCATGACTTTAGATGCTGATGTAAGTGCCAACCTGAAAGATCCCAATAATAGCGATGGCTTAAATCGGATTACTCTTCAAGAATTACAAGATACCGCTACTGACGTCATCATTAATGTTACTCCCACGGGAAATTTCCAAATGAATTTACCTGTAAAAGTTGAGGGAGTTCCTGGTTTGGAAGGAGATTTAGGAACGACGATTGAAGTTGATATTGATGCAGCGGATTTATTTAGCGAGGAAGTAAAACCAGACGGTAGCGACGATCAGCGCAGCGCCATACCTATTTCTGTCAATGATACTTTTGAGAATTTATTGAGTCCTTTTACTAATATTAGCAGTGGAGATATTATTGGGTGGTTTCGACAGTTGGGGAGCGAGTTAGGGCAACTCGAACTTTCCGACGCTCTGAATTTTACAGTTCCTTTTACGGACGGTACCAGTTTGGGCGAGCTTTTGGGATTGTCAGAATCTGTAGAAAGCGGTTTGACTGAGACAATAACTGATACAGAAGAAAGTGCTTTGTTTAATTCAGTTCAAAGTTTGGTAGAACTTTTAGAGTCGGTAGGAGTAGAACTCAATTTTGATAAAGCTACTGGAGAATTAACTTTTGATATTAGTCTAGACGGCAGCGATGCGGGTTTAGAACCAATAGATGTACCGATTGGTTTTGATGTGGATTTAGGAAAACTGGCTGGTTTTCAAACTAATTCAGATGCCAGCATAACTTTGACTCCTGATGTTGGTTTGGATTTTACTTTGGGGGTTGACTTAAATGAGGAAGGGACTCCAGTAGTAGCGATCGCTGCTTTTAATGACGAGTCTAATTTTGTTTTAGCTAGCGATGCAGTTTTTAATCTCAAAGTTGGCGACAACGCTCCTGTGGCAATTATTGTCGAGCAAACCAACACCCAGGATAATACAACTTTCAGCGATTTAGTCACAGATGTCGAAAACGCTTTAGGCAGTGTCGATGTCTCAGTCAGAGCAGTTACTCAAAATAATCAAGGTTTCTTTTTGTCTACAGAGGAAGCATTTTTACAAATAACTGATGTTAATAATGAGGCAGCAAGCAAATTAGGATTACAAGAAGGACAGACAGCAGCACGCATAGCAATGCTAGGTAATGAGGACTTGGTAGATGCGGACGGCAATAGTCAACCTATTGTTTTACCGAGCAATGGAGTTTTGCCAGGGGATGCAACTTTGACGATACAAATCGACGATCGCCCTACCGAAGCGATTACGATTAGTCGCAATGCAAGTAACACCAGTATCGCCGATTTAATTGAGGATATTAATGCCGAATTCAACGCTAATAGCAATTTAGCTGGTAAAGTTTGGGCGGGGGTAAATGGCGATCGCTTAGTAATAGCATTGGATGGCGAGGACGCCAAGCAATTAACCGTCCGAGGTACAAATGATGTCGCGCGAGAAATCGGCATTCCTGAAAATGGTATTGTTCAAGCTAGGAAAGTGATCGACTTTTTCATTGAAGATGCTGTTCTTGATGGCAGCTTAAATATTGCTGGCAACGAACTTGATACTAGGGCAGAATTTGGCTTTGTCGGGTTAAATATTAAAGACATAGAAACCACAGATGTTAAAGCAGAATTTGGCATCGACTTCCAAAATGCTTTGGGAGAAAAACGCTTTAATCTCTCAGAATTATTTGACGAAAACCAAGGAGTTCATTTAGGTGTCATTCTCACTGCTGACAATACTTTACCTGGAAGTGGAGTTCTCAGCAAAGAGGCAACTTTTGATCTGAAATTAGGAGAAGAGACGGTTTCGGTTACAGTTACCCCAGATAGCAACAATCAAACCACAGAAGATTTAATAGCTGATATCCAAAGCGCAGTCAATACCGCTCTTAACGATGCCGAAATAGATGCCACGGTTGAAGTCAAAGAAAATGAAGGCAAATTAGTTTTATCCGTAGGAACTTTAGCGGGATTAACTATGGAAATTACGGATGCTAACAACATAGCGTCCAACAACCTCGGTTTGAAAAAAGGTTTGAGCGCTTCCCAAGATCCTCTGATTGATTGGAGTGGAGAAGTTGCTCTCAAAGAAATTAGCGTTGATGCAGGAGTAACTGGTTTAGAGTTAAGTGGTTTAGAGGTTCCCATCGCGATTTCTAACTCCTCTATTTTCGGTCTCCCGAAACTGACTCCCGATTTTAGCAGTCTCAGCGATTTGACAGACTTTGGCGAATTGAGCTTTAGCAAAATAGTTGGTTATCTCGACGACATCGCTCTTTTCCTGACGGAAAACTTTGAGCAATTTGAATTTTTGAACGACGATCTGCCTTTAATTGGTATTAGCGTTAACGACTTCTTGGGATATATCGATGAATTCCAACAAGTTGTTAATGATTTTCAAGAAAATCCTGGAGGAACCGTTCAAGAATTAAACGTTCGCCTTGCTGAAGCTTTAGGTTTGCCAGAAGGTAGCGATTTGGTTGCTATTAACTATGAGGAAGCTAATTCCGTCTTGACTGTCGATCTCAATTTTGGTGAAAGTTTTACGAAGTCTTTACCCGTCAATTTAGATTTAGCAGAATTAGACTCCAACTTATCTGATGCTTTGAAATTACAAGGTTCAGCAGGTTTAGAAGCAGAGGGGAACGCCAACGCTAAATTTAGTATTGGTATCGATCTTTCCGACGAAAATAACCCAGTTTCTTTTCTGAACCTACCCAACACCGAAATCTCCGTAGAATTAGCTGCTAAAGGAGAAGATTTAGCATTTTCAGCAGGTTTAGGTCCATTAAGCGCGTCGGTAAGAGACGGAGCAGTAACCTTCGATAAAGATGGAAACGCAGAGACAGAAGATTTCGCTTCTTTAGAAGTCGCACTAATCGATCCCACCCCTGGAGACGACCGAATTTTATTTAGTGAAATTAGCCAAATTGATGCCGAATTAAAAGCTGAGGGTGGATTGACTTCTAATTTGCCGATTTTCTTCCCCACCGAGTCAAATCATGTCGGCGATATCGAATTTTCGGTTTCTGACTTACCCGGTTTCTTGAAAAATCCAACCAAAGGCGAGAATTTTGATTATAATTTTCCGGACTTGTCGGGAATTACCGATAATCTACAAAAATTTAGCTTGCTGGATAAAATCAATTTAGCTGTCGAAGGAGTTGACCTCTTCCTAGCAGGATTGCAAAATATTCTCGACGGAGAAATTTTCGGACTGGAGTTGCCTTTAATTGGGGATAATTTGAGCGACGCTAGCGAATTCATTGGAGATTTGCGCCGGAATATTTACGACACCCTCCGGGATACAGTAGATAACGTCGCCAAATCTCCCGAATTAATTCAAGAGAGTTTATTTGAGCTGCTCAACTCCGAAAATTTGCAACTGTTAAAAGATAGCAACGGCGACGGCAACATCACTGCTGCGGATATTGAAATTGTCGGCGATCCTGCCAACGATAATTTCGTTCAGTGGGAAATGACATTGGGAGGTACAGTCCAGTTAGATCGCGCAATTGATTTTGATTTTGGCATTCCCGCACTCGCTCTTGATGCTGAAGGAAACGTCGAATTAGGTTTAGATTGGGAATTAGATTTAGGTTTCGGTTTAAATGAGGAACAAGGATTCTATTTTATTCTCAACGACGAAGAAGACAACCCAGAATTAGAAGTCGATCTAGATTTGACTATTCCCGACTCCAAACTAACTGGTAGCTTGGCATTTTTGAAATTAGAAATCGAGGATAATAAAGAAGAAGGAGGCGACAAAACCAAATTTAACGCTAGTTTCGATATCGACTTATCGAAATCAAAAGGCAGCGACAATCCCAACAAAGTCGGATTGTTTGAAATAGACGACATGGAAATTACACCGAGTCTGACTGGTGGCGCCGACGTTAATCTCGATTTAACTGCTTCAGTGAATGGCGAACTTTTTGACAATCCAGAACTATCGGGAGTATTCCCCGGTATCGTCAGCGACTTCGATTTAGTCTGGAATTTTGACGCTAGCAATTTATCCAAAGACAAGGATTTTGCAACTTTAGAAACCGTCGCCTTTAACAACGTTAGTTTAGACTTGGGTTCCTTTATTTCCGACTTTTTAGGACCAGTTGCCAAAGAAGTTCAGAAAGTCACCAGACCGATTCAACCAGTTATTGACGCTGTAACTGACCCCATTCCGGTGATTTCAGATTTGGCAGGCAAAGATATTAGCTTATTAGATTTAGCAGAAGCTTTCGGTTATGCTGAAGTTGGGATGATTGAGGATATCGCTAACATTATTGAATTGGTGAATGCCATCCCAACTGATGCAGAAAATTTACTCATTCCCCTGGGTGATTTGGAATTAGTAGGACAATCAGGAGGAACGAATCGAACAGTCCGTCGCAGTTCTAGCGCTAGCAGTAACGCAGGTTTTAACTACTTAGACGACATCGCTAACATTGAGGATATTAACAACTTCCCAGGAGTTGATTTACAACAGACGGATGGTATTGATGGATTTATTAACAACTCCAGTGGTCAAACCCAAACTCTACTCCAAGGTTTACAAAATAAACAATACGGTGCTTTTGACTTCCCCATTCTCAGCGATCCGGGGCAAGTATTCGGTTTATTGTTAGGGAAACCAGCAGTTTTGGTGACTTACGATATGTCACCTTTAGAATTTGATTTTGAATACAGTCAAGATTTCCCGATTTTCGGACCTCTGTGGGGAAGGATTGGTGGAGGTGTTGGTGCCAACATCGATTTAGCTTTCGGTTTCGACACCTACGGTATCCAGAAATTTGCCGAAACTGACTACGAATATCCTTTAGATATCCTCCGAGGTTTTTACGTCAGTGATGGTGCCAACCCTGATGGCAGCGGTGCTGACGTTCCCGAATTAGTTTTGAATGGCAGTTTATATGCAGGAGCGCTGATCAACATAGCAGTTGCCAAATTAGGAGTTACTGGTGGTATCTATGGTAATATTGATTTTAACTTAAATGACCCCGATAGCGATGGTAGAGTCCGCATTGAGGAGATTTTGAACAATATCTATTTGGGAGCAAACAGCGATGAAAGCTTTTTGACTGATAACCCAATTACCGCAGTCTTTGATATTAGCGGTCAAGTGGTAGCTAGGTTAAAGTGGTTTATTGAGATATTGTTTGTTCTGGAGGAGGAAGGACAAATCGGACCGGATTTGCCCATACTAGATTTTGACTTGACACTGGAGCGTGAGGAAGTATTGGCAAGTCAAATCGGTGGCGGTGAGTTGCGGTTGAATGCGGGTAACTTTGCAGGCGATCGCCTCCACCAAAACACTGAGGATGCTGCTGAAAACTTTACCATTCGTCAAGAGGGTGGAAATATTATCGTTTCCTCCTTTGGCAACACTCAAACTTATGAAGATGTAACCAGTATTGTCGTTGAAAGCGGGGATGGCGATGATGTATTAGTATTTGACAATGTTAGTGTTCCGGTAGAAATAGACGCTGGTCCGGGTAACGACTTCGTGGACTTCCGAGGTTCCGACAGCAGTAACGTTACCGTTATCGGTGGTTTGGGCGACGATACCGTTCATGGTGGCGGTGGCAGCGACAGTCTCCTGGGTGGTAAAGGTACAGACCATATTACAGGTGGCGGTGGTGAAGACTTTGTTGATGGCGGTGAGGGAGCAGATATCCTCAGCGGTGATAGTGGCAACCCTGGTCAAGATACCATTTACGGCGGTGACGGCGATGATACCATCGGTGGCGGTGGCAACACAGATTATATAGATGCGGGCGCTGGTAACGATATTATCTGGGGTGATTCTTCCTACGATGAAATTGATACGAGAACTAATGCTCCAGCGGGAACTGAGGCAGCAGATACCATTGTCGGTGGTGAAGGTAAAGATACCATTTACGGTGAAGGCGGTACAGATTTAATCGGTGGTGGTATTGATGCTGATGTGATTGATGGTAATTCTGGCGAAGATGAAATTTGGGGCGATTCTGAATTTGAAGTAGATGGCACGCGAATTGCACCTTTGCCTCGTGAGGGAGGACGGGATACTATTTCCGGTGGGGAAGATGGCGATCTGATCTACGGCGAAAACGGCAGCGACTACATTCATGGTAACGCTGGCAATGATACGGTTGAAGGCGGATTTGGTACTGATACCATTTACGGCGACGAGGATAACGACTTGCTTTATGGACAAGGGGACGCCGATTTAATATTTGGTAACGCTGGCGACGACCAAGTGATCGGTCAACAGGGTAACGATGTTCTCTTTGGAGACAGCGGTACTGCTGGAGATACAACTATACTCACCGAAGTTGATGTGGCAACGGACGGCAACGATACTATTGATGGGGGTTCCGAAGAAGATATCGCTTTCGGTGGTGCTGGCGACGATTTGGTTATTGGGGACGAAGCGGAGAATAACGAAATCACCGGAAAAGACGTCCTCATTGGTGACGGAGGTCGTGTGATTATCGAAGAGTATCAGTTCAAATCAATTGAAACTATCGATCCAGAATTTGGTGGCAACGATGAGATTATAGCAAGTAGTGGCGACGATATCGCCTTCGGTGGTGCGGGTAACGATGTTATGCACGGAGCTTATGCAGCAGCGATTGCGGTGAATGAAGAAGCATCTGACGCAGACATTATGTTGGGCGATAACGGCAAGATTGCCTTTGTTGATGGTGAAGTAACGCGCATCGAAACTACGGAACCAGCAACGGGTGGTAACGATAGCATCAAAGGCAATGAAGGCGAGGATGCAATTTTAGGTGGTGCTGGCAACGACAGCATCTCCGGCAACCAAGACCGGGATATTGTCTTGGGCGATAACGGCGTTGTCGTCCGCGATGACGGCAGCGAAGAAGCTAACGATGTATTCTCTACATTCCCTGGCAATAACGGAGAAGACTACATCGAAGGTAACGAAGGTGATGACCTCCTCATAGGTGGTGACGGCAGCGACACTATTTCCGGTAATGATGGCGAGGACGTGGCAGCGGGCGACCATGCTTACATCCAGCGGAATGCCGAGAATATTGTCGAACGGACTACTACCATTGCTGAAGATGTCGGCGGTAACGACAGCATCGAAGGTAACGCGGGCGACGATATGCTAATGGGAGGTTTCGGTGATGACATTATGGAGGGCAATGCAGATAACGATATTATTCTGGGAGATAACGGTCGTGTTGTTGAAAATGATGGTAGTGAGGAAGCTAACGATATTATTAGTCAGTCTCCTGAATTTGGCGGTGAGGATACCATTAGCGGAAATGAGGGCAACGATATTATTATTGGCGGTTCCGGTGGTAACGATACTACCGGAGTCGGAGGCGACCTCTTGAGCGGTAACGTTGGTGATGATGTAGTGGTCGGCGATAATGCCCAAATTATTCGCGACGAAAATGAGGCAACAGAAAAAATTGAAACTATATTCCCAACGGACGGGGGCGACGATAGTATAGAAGGCAACGAAGACGACGATGCTCTCGTCGGCGGTTTCGGGATAGATACCATCCAAGGAGGGGAAGGCAAGGATATCGGTTTAGGCGATAACGGCAAATTTGACTATACCATCGACGGCGACCTCGAAAATCTGAATTTAGTCTCGACTACAGACCCGACTGCTGGTCATCGCGACTTTATCTTTGGCGGTAACGGTAACGATATGCTCTTTGGCGGCACCGACGGCGACGAAATCCGCGCTGGTGCAGACAACGATTTAGTATTCGGCGACCACGGTAAGGCAGAAGGAGTTATCGATCTGGCAGCATTACCGCTTAACCAGGAAGAACCACCATTTACCTTTACAGCGATCGATATTTTAACTGCAGACCAGGGTGGTAACGAACTAATCCACGGCGATGAGGGCGATGACATTATTTTAGGTCAGCAGGGAGAAGATACCTTGTATGGCGACGATGGCGAAGACGATATTATTGGCGGTCACAACGTTGCTGGTGGTCACGACGAGACCGACTACATTGATGGTGGGGAGGACGACGACGCCATAGCTGGCGATAATGCTTCCATCTTGCGACGTCCCGATGCTCTCAGTCCGCGAATGAGGTCTCTCAGTGGTGAAGTTATTTACGACGCAGAAGGTAACGCCCTGGTAACAGACGATGCTCAAACCAACCCTGATGCCACAACAGAACGGGATATCCAGTTGTTAGACCACACGGCAACTACTGATGCAAATAAATTTGGCGCCGATATTATTGCTGGCGGTGCCGACAACGACATAATCTTGGGTCAACTAGGCGAAGATAAAATCCAAGGCGACAGTTCCATTGCCGAAACTATTAGCGCGACAGACCCATCGGTTAGCGCAGATAGCGATGGCGACGATTACATCGAAGGCGGTGGCGACGAAGACCTAATCTTTGGTAACTCAGGTCGCGACGATATTATTGGCGACAGTTCTAGTCTCTTCGGAAACGACACTGCCGAAAAACGTCCTGCTGGAAAAGATTTAATTTTCGGCGATTCCGGTCTGCAAACAGAACGCAACGATGTCGGCGACCAATCTGCGGAAGGTCATAGTCGCGATAACGATGTCATTATCGGCGACAACGGCAATATTTATCGTATCGTTGGGACTAATGGCACCGACAGCGGAGCATATCTGACATTTACCTACGACAGTTACAGTAATTCCAAGCGACTGGTACCTCGCGCAGTCGAACTCCTAGATTACATTCCTGGTGGTGACGCCAACTTGGGAGCAGACGATTTAATTTACGGCGAAGCAGGAGATGACGAAATTTACGGCATGACAGGTAACGACGTAATTTTCGGTAACGCTCAGGATGACAATATTATGGGCGGTGTCGGACATGACCGGATTTACGGCGGTACTGGCGAAGACGGCATTTTAGGCGACGACGGTCTAATTTTAATCAACCGCAACGGCGAAACAGAAACCCTCTACGGTATCGACACAGCAACTCAGCAAAGTAGCATTAACTTACCAGGACCATTTATCGGGGCAGTTATCAATATTAGCGATCGCCTCAACAAACAAGCTCGGTTGCTCGCCTTCGAGTCCGGTGGCAACGACGTTATCTACGGTGGTTTGGGCGACGACTTCCTCCACGGTGGAGCAGAAGACGACGCAATTTCCGGCGCCGAAGCACTCGCCAACTTCTACAACGCCGATCCAGTGAGCGACTTCAATCCTTTGAGATACGACCCGGAAACTCGCAAATTGTTTGCTTACGATGCCGAAAACCCCCGAGTCAAAATAGAAGATTTCTTATTGAACTTTGAAGCGATCGACGAAACTGGCGAGAAAATTGATGACGGAAAAGACCGCATTTTTGGCGATTTAGGTAATGACTGGTTAGTAGGTGGTACTCGCAACGACCGGATGTTTGGCGGTTTAGGCGACGACTTATTAAATGCCGACGACAACCACGACAGCAACGACGGTTTGAACAACCGCCCCGACGACCCCGAATTTGCCGATGCCGACTTTGCCTACGGTGGCGGAGGTTTAGACGTAATGATTGCCAATACTGGAGGCGATCGCTTATTTGACTGGTCTGGGGAATTTAACAGTTTCCTAGTTCCGTTCAGTCCTTTTGGTCAACCCACCATCGTCCGAGCACCTTCTCCTCACGTCGTCGAGTTTCTCTTTGAATTAGGGCAAGCTAGCGGTAGCGATCGGAATTTAACCGAACCCTACGGCGAACTCGGTTTAGTTACCCAAAAAGACGACCTCTGGGGCGAACAACAGGGTGCCCCTCGCGACCCACAACCAGGCAACATACCCGGAGTCCAGCGAGATACCCAAGGCAGTCCCGAAGAAGCACCGACAAGAGGCAATCAGGGAGGTAACGGTAATGGCAATCAACCTTCTAACCCGGGTAACTCCAACCAGGGCAACGGCAATGGGAACAATCAAGGCAACAATCAAGGGAAAAATAATAACTCCGATGAAGACCAAGAGGGTTCAGGATTTGACGACGTACTCATCGGTGGTCAGGGCGCCAATGCTTTAAACGGTCTGGGAGGAGCAGATTATATTGATGGTCGCCAGGGTGATGATGCGCTAGACGGTGGTAGCGGTAAGGATAGTATTAAAGGCGGTGCAGGCGATGACTCAATTTTAGCTGGAGAAGATGACGACGTTGTTAACGGCGGTTCCGGTAAAGATAGCGTTAAAGGTGGAGCAGGGAACGACGAAATAGCAGGCGATGCTAATAACGATTTATTAGAAGGTGAAGCTGGCGACGATGCAATTTCCGGCGGTGCAGGAGCTGACGTTATTAATGGTGGACTTGGCAACGATTTGCTCGGGGGCGATGCTGGTCACGATACCATTGATGGGGAAGAGGGCGACGATCTATTATTAGGAGATAGTGGTAACGACGAACTATTCGGTGGCGAGGGAGAAGATACTTTAGTTGCCAAGTCGGGCAATAACGTTTTGGATGGTGGTCTGGGTAGCGATCGGTTATATGGTGGTTCGGGTCGCGATACCTTTGTTTTGGGAGTTGGTCGCGGACCAGACATTATTTACAACTATGACGAACGCAAGGACACCCTCAGTTATCTCGACGGTTTGAAGAAAAAAGACATTTCTTCGGAGACAGATCCGGAAACTGGGGATACTATTATTACTTACAAACCTACTGGAGAAGTTTTAGCTATTCTCAAGAATGAAACTGCGGAGGTGCCAGAGTTTGTGTTGCCAGAAATTGGTGTTATTTCAGAACCCACGTTACCAACTCAACTGGAGGAGGAAGAACCGAACTCCGAAGTTCCCGCCGAAGATGAACCAGTGAATGAAGTTCCAGAAGAAACAGAGTCACCAACAGAATCTGAGTCACCAGTGAATGAAGTTCCAGAAGAAACAGAGTCACCAACAGAATCTGAGTCACCAGTGAATGAAGTTCCAGAAGAAACAGAGTCACCAACAGAATCTGAGTCACCAGTGAATGAAGTTCCAGAAGAAACAGAGTCACCAACAGAATCTGAGTCACCAGTAAATGAAGTTCCAGAAACAGAGTCACCAACAGAATCTGAGTCGCCAGTAAATGAAGTTCCAGAAGAAACAGAGTCACCAACAGAATCTGAGTCGCCAGTAAATGAAGTTCCAGAAACAGAGTCACCAACAGAATCTGAGTCGCCAGTAAATGAAGTTCCAGAAACAGAGTCACCAACAGAATCTGAGTCGCCAGTAAATGAAGTTCCCGAAACAGAGTCACCAACAGAATCTGAGTCACCAGTAAATGAAGTTCCCGAAACAGAGTCACCAACAGAATCTGAGTCGCCAGTAAATGAAGTTCCAGAAACAGAGTCACCAACAGAATCTGAGTCACCAGTAAATGAAGTTCCCCAAACACCAGCACCTGAGGCACCAGTAAATGAAGTTCCCCAAACACCAACAGCAACACCAACACAACCTGAGTCACCAGTAAATGAAGTTCCCCAAACACCAGCACCAAAACAACCAGAGTCACCAGTAAATGAAGTTCCCCAAACACCAACAGCAACACCAACACAACCTGAGTCACCAGTAAATGAAGTTCCCCAAACACCAACACAAACACCAACACAACCTGAGTCACCAGTAAATGAAGTTCCCCAAACACCAACAGCAACACCAACACAACCTGAGTCACCAGTAAATGAAGTTCCCGAAGAAACAGAGTCACCAACAGCACCTGAGTCACCAGTAAATGAAGTTCCCGAAGAAACAGAGTCACCAACAGCACCTGAGTCACCAGTAAATGAAGTTCCCGAAGAAACAGAGTCACCAACAGCACCTGAGTCACCAGTAAATGAAGTTCCTCAAACACCAGAATCTGAATCTCCAGTAAATGAAGTGCCCGAAACAGAGGAACCTGTGAATGAAGTGCCCGAAACAGAGGAACCTGAATCTCCGGTAAATGAAGTTCCCCAAACAGAGGAACCCACAGAGTCTGAATCTCCGGTAAATGAAGTTCCCCAAACAGAGGAACCCACAGAGTCTGAATCTCCGGTAAATGAAGTTCCCCAAACAGAGGAACCAACAGAATCTGAATCTCCGGTAAATGAAGTTCCCCAAACAGAGGAACCTGAATCTCCGGTAAATGAAGTTCCCCAAACAGAGGAACCAACAGAGTCTGAATCTCCGGTAAATGAAGTTCCCCAAACAGAGGAACCTGAATCTCCGGTAAATGAAGTTCCCGAAACAGACGAACCAACAGAGTCTGAATCTCCGGTAAATGAAGTTCCCCAAACAGAGGAACCTGAATCTCCGGTAAATGAAGTTCCCGAAACAGACGAACCAACAGCACCTGAATCTCCGGTAAATGAAGTTCCCGAAACAGACGAACCAACAGAACCTGAATCTCCGGTAAATGAAGTTCCCGAAACAGACGAACCAACAGCACCTGAATCTCCGGTAAATGAAGTTCCCGAAACAGACGAACCAACAGAATCTGAGGAGCCCGTGAATGAAGTTCCCGAAACAGAGTCACCAACAGAATCTGAATCTCCGGTAAATGAAGTTCCCGAAACAGAGGAACCTGAATCTCCGGTAAATGAAGTTCCCCAAACAGAGGAACCCACAGAATCTGAATCTCCGGTAAATGAAGTTCCCGAAGCAGAAGAACCGACAGAATCTGAGGAACCTGTAAATGAAGTTCCCCAAACAGAGGAACCAACAGCACCTGAATCTCCAGTTGCCAGCGAACAACCGTTGGTGGAACAGCCAGCAGCAGCAGGCCCCATTGGCCTTACAACTCCAAGCATTCTACAGGAAGAATTCCCCGATAGCCCAGAAATATATACAGTCCAGCTACCTGCAGCGCCACCGTTGCCGATCATACCCCAACTTAGCCCAGATGACCTAAGCGATCGCCTAACCATCGCCAACTTCTTAATTGGCCAAGAAGAAAGTGGCCAACATTTAGGTAGCGATCGCAACGACTGGATCGGCAGCTTTGATGGCCATGACTTCATAGCCGCCAACCGAGGCAGCGATATTATCAACGCCGGTTTTGGTAACGATACCCTTCACGGTGGTAAAGAGGGCGACCTCATCAACGGCGAAAACGGCGACGACCTAATCTACGGCGACCTTGGTCCAGATACCCTCTTTGGCCAACAAGGTAACGACACTATTTACGGCGACAACGATAACTCATCTGGTAATGCCAACAACAACGACCTCATCTACGGAGGAGAAGGAAACGATCTTCTCAACGGTAACCGAGGTAATGACCTCATCCAAGGTGGAGAAGGAAACGACACTCAACATGGTGGCAAAGGAGACGACTTCATAGAAGGTGGAGCAGGAGACGACGTACTCCGGGGAGACAAAGGTAACGACATTCTTAGTGGTGGTATCGGCGACAATACCTTAACTGGAGGAAGTGGTAGCGATCGTTTTGTCTTAACAGCAGGCGCCAGCACCAACCTGATTACCGACTTTACGCCAGGTATCGACTCCATAGAATTAATTGTTGAGGATAATAACGTCACCCTAGATCGCTTAGTAATAGAAACCGGCGAATCTGGCGCGATTCTCAAGCTAGATGGTGAAATAGTTGCCATCTTAGAAGACATTGATGCCGATTCTATAACCCTAGAGGATTTGAACCTCAGTATCCATTAATGGCTTTCAGTCTTGGCGAAATACTCCTACGGTTGTTAGTAGGGGAGTAGGGGAGTGGGGGAGTGAGGGAGATGAGGTATTGGGTAATATGGGAGTATTTTTCTTTTCTTTCTCGTATTGCCCTAATCTCACATAAGATTCCGCTCCTCAAAAATCAAATCATATCAAATCCGGTTAAACAGTTATAGATTGGTTAAGTATTTAGGAGTCAGGAGTCAGGAGTCAGGAGGAGAGAGAATCACAAAGATAAGTGTAGTTATGAAGATAGGAGATTTTTTTTATGTCCAATCAAACGGATTTGATATGATATCAAATCCGGTTAAACAGTTATAGATTGGTTAAGTCAAAAGAAATCAGAATCCAGAATCCAGGAGTCATATCATGTCCGGTAGCATCGGTATTGTAAAAGGAAAAATTATTTCTCCTACTTTTCCTGTCTTCCCACACTTCCCACACTTCTCACACTTCCCACACTTCCCACACTTCCCACACTTCCCACACTTCCCACACTTCCCACACTTCCCACACTTCCCACACTTCCCACACTTTGCTTTTTTCAGCAAACCCTACTTAGGTCTGCAATTAGCAACTGACTCTACCAATCCTAGAGCAATAAAATTACTCAACAAAGCCGATCGCCCATAACTAAGTAAAGGTAATGGGATACCAGTCACAGGAGCCAAACCAATATTCATACCAATATTCACAAAAACTTGGAATATCAACATTGATAATACTCCAATAACCATGATAGAACCAAAATTATCTTTAGCACTCTGAGCAATAATCACCAAGCGCATACAAATAAACCAAAAAGCCAAAAGTACAAAAATACAACCAATAAAACCCAATTCTTCACCAATAGCCGAGAAAATAAAATCTGTATGCTGCTCAGGAATAAAATTAAGTTGAGTTTGAGTACCTTGATATAACCCCCTACCAAAAAGTTGTCCAGAACCAATAGCAATACGAGATTGGATCAGATGATATCCTGTACCCAAGGGGTCTTGTTCTGGATTAAGAAATCCTGTTAATCGGTCTTTTTGATAGTCTTTCAACAAATTCCATAATATTTGCCCAATATTTCCAGATAAAAAATTAATCCCCCCAACTATTGGAGCCCATAACGAACCCCAAGGCAAACTCCGCCAAGCAATTAATGCCATCAAAGTTATCCAGGCAACCCAAGCGGGGAAATAAATGTTGTAGAGGATAGCTGAAAAAATCGGAGAGACAAGTAATATTAGCCAACCAGGATTAACATTACCCCAGTAAAGCATTCCTATAGTAATTGCAGCAAATATCAAAGAAGTGCCCAGGTTGGGTTCTAAAAAAACTAATAACCAAGGTACTGCTGTAATGATCAGAACTTTAAAAAAGTCTAGTAACTTTACCCTAGTCTTAGACGAGAGTATTGCTGCCAAGGTAATAATTACCCCAACCTTGGCAAACTCTGACGGTTGAACATGGAAACCACCAACATTAATCCATCTTTGTGCCCCGAGGGCTGAGGTCCCGATGACTTGTACTGCCATCAAAGATATATTGGTCAAAATATAAATTATCCATTTCCAGTTAACCAAAACTTCGTAGCGACAACGAGCAATAATTAAGGCCAAAATTAAGCCTATTCCCCCTGTTAGCCAATGCTGCCACCAATCTGTTAGCCCCTGGTTTCTTTCCACACTTTGGATCATAACTCCACCAAAGATAGTCATTCCTATATAAACCAATAGCAGAGACCAATCTATATGTTGCCAGGGTGAAAGTGGGGATTTTCGGCGATTTCTTAAAACTAATTTTTGGGTCATATTATTAATGTTCAGATACTTTAGACTTTAGAATATTCTCTATAGTTAATACATCTCCTAGAGTGGAATCTCTGCATAAATTGAAGTTTTCTTTGACCGAAAAAATTAGATTGAAGTTTTGCCCTTTCAGGCAGAGTTAATTATTTGTCGTCAGAGAATATTTACAACCGTATATTTTCCCTGAAGTAATTTTGACAGTATTTATAATACTTCTGAATTATACAATTTTTCTCTAATGACAATAAATTGAGCCTGCCCTTAAGCATTTACCCCCTAAAACCCAAAAACATCGGTTGTGCAGAGCGCAAAGTGTGGGAAACGCCCTAGTAGGGCTGGCAAATCTAATCTAAAAGCACTGATATATAAAGTTTTTAGGATTTTTGTCGGGAAAAAAGTGCAAAGAATTCCGCCTTTAAGACCAAAAAGTTAGGACGAAAGACAGACACTTCCCAGAAAGATACAGGTACAATTATTCCTTCTACTTTCGAGCGTCTCCCCACACTTCCGACACTTCCCACACTTCCCACACCTCCCACACTTCCCACACTTCCGACACTCCCCACACCTCCCACTCATGTCGCGTGGCAAAACCAGGGCAGCACTAGCATCAAGAAAATTGTCTTCTAATTATCAACCACGGTTGTTGGTTCATAGAGGTATTCAAACCAGTTACCATCTAAATCTCTGCCATAGAAAGAAGCTGTGCCATCTCGATGTTCATGGACTGGAGATACTTGGACTTTTTGGGCTTGGAGCTGTTCGTAGGCCATTTCCATTTCTGAGCGATCGCTAAACACAAACCCAAAATGTGGCCCTGCTTGATCATATCCAGGGCTCAAAAGTGCCAGTCCATCATCTCCTGCTTTGAGATATGCCCAGTCAGGATCTTTCCAGACTATTTCCATGCCCAAATTTTTATAGAACTCTACTGCTTTGTCAACATCTTGGACGCAGATAGCTACATGACCTAATCTTTTTAATTTCATAGTAAAGAATTCTGAAAATTTATCTATTTCTAATTTTATTGTGACTACTCCATATCATAAGATAATTCTATTTTATTTGATTTAATGTTAGATATTATCGGAGTCAGAACTCAGAAACTAGAATTAATGTAATGGCGAATTAATATTTTTTTTCTATTAGTTAACTTGTAATAATTGCTATAGGTATAAACTTAAATTAATCTGATACTTCTCTCTGCAAAAATTAATCTCAAACCCAGACAAATCCTAATCTAAAACTTAGTTTGTGGAGATATCTATTGAATCAATAATTGTCATAATTCAGCATTTACCCATCAGTTTTATTTATTTTAAAGGATTAAAAAACAGTTGAGATATTTCCAAGAAGTTAAAATTCAGTAGAAGTTAAATCAATACTTGCTTCATTTATTAAAAAGCTGAGAGCTAACCGCTAATAGCTGAATATTTACCAATAATCAGGAAATAAATATATAGCTATTAGCAGAAATTGATTCTAATAAATTAGGGTTTACAGATCAAGTTTTCAACTGACTCGCGCCAATAAATAAGGTCATTTCATTTATCATTTATCAGTACCTCTGGCGCTAATTATTGGAATTGAAATATTGAATAGAATATTCCTAAATAAATTTTTATGATTAGTCAATCCTATCAGTTTCAAGGAGAGGTAATTATTAGTTATTAGTTATTCGTTATTAATTGTTGAAATGCATCCTAAAAGCCTTACTAAGCAATAATGCATGAATTTTGAATTTTGAATTTTGAATTCTGCGTAGCGGCACTAGGAAATTTATTTTGCACGACTACTTAACTGAAACAACTAATACTCCTCTTAATTTGATACCCTAACTAAAATGGTCTTGGGAGTAGGTAAAAGTAGTGGATATATCTATTGGACATGGAAAAACAGCTCGTAGAGCTTACGGAATTGATGAAATTGCCCTAGTTCCTGGGCAAAGAACACTCGATCCAAGTTTAGCAGACACTAGATGGAGCATTGGTGGCATTGAAAGAGAAATACCAATTATTGCTAGTGCAATGGATGGAGTAATTGATGTAAAAATGGCCGTTCTCTTATCAGAGTTAGGAGCAATGGGAGTTCTCAATTTAGAGGGTATTCAAACTCGCTATGCTGACCCAATGCCAATATTAGAAAAAATTAGTTCTGTTGGTAAAGATGAATTTGTGGGTTTAATGCAAGAACTTTATGCTGCCCCCATTCAACCAGAATTAATTTCTCAGAGGATTAAAGAAATAAAAAGTCAAGGTGGCATTGCAGCAGTAAGTTTTACACCCGCAGGAGCACTGAAATATGGGAAAGTAGTTGCTGAAGCTGGTGCAGACTTATTTTTTGTTCAAGCAACAGTTGTTTCAACTGCATTTCTGTCTCCTGAATCAGTGGAAAAGCTTGATTTAGTTAAGCTTTGTCAAGAAATGCCCATGCCTGTCATTTTGGGCAACTGTGTGACTTATGAAGTGGCCTTAAATTTAATGAAAGCAGGAGCAGCAGGAGTGCTGGTAGGTATTGGCCCTGGTGCAGCTTGTACATCTCGCGGTGTTTTAGGGGTTGGAGTTCCTCAAGCAACAGCAGTAGCAGACTGTGCAGCAGCTCGAAATGATTACTACCAAGAAACTGGAAATTATGTCCCAGTTATTGCTGATGGGGGTTTGGTTACTGGGGGTGATATTTGTAAATGTATTGCTTGTGGTGCTGATGGTGTGATGATTGGTTCGCCTATAGCTAGGGCATCTGAAGCTCCTGGACGTGACTATCATTGGGGTATGGCTACTCCTAGTCCAGTTTTGCCACGAGGTACTAGGATTAAGGTAGGTACAACTGGAACTATAAAGCAAATTCTCCGTGGCCCAGCACTATTGGATGATGGCACTCATAATTTGTTGGGCGCTCTCAAGACTAGCATGGGAACTTTGGGAGCTAAGGATTTGAAGGAAATGCAGCAGGTGGAGGTTGTAATTGCCCCTTCCTTGTTAACAGAGGGTAAAGTTTATCAAAAAGCCCAACATTTGGGCATGGGTAAGTAGATTTAGTTGGTTAAGAAAACTTAAGATATCTTATAGTCTTGACAAAATTTGTGAAGTAGTTTTGAAATTTATCAACTACTCTGGAATTATCTGAAAGGAAATGTCACAATAGAGATAGCGGAGATGTATGTTTCCGTTCACTCCTCACACCACGCTCCGCCCGGACTTTTTTTAGTTCGGGCGGTTCCTTCTAGAAATCTGGGTAGTGCCTCAAGGAAGTTTGGGAAGTTTGGGAGGTTTGGGAAGTGTGGGAAGTGTGGGAAGTGTGGGAAGTGTGGGAAGTGTGGGAAGTGTGGGAAGTTTGGGAAGTGTGGGAAGTTTGGGAAGTGTGGGAAGTTTGGGAAGTAGGAGGAATAATTGTACCTGTATATTTTGGGGAAGTGTCTGCCACCCGTCCTAACTTTTTAGTCTTAAAGGCTAAAAAATTTGCACTTTTTTCGCTCCCCAAGTGCCCTCAGCCTTGATATATCAGTGCTTTTAGATTATATTGGCCAGGCATACTAGGGCGTTTCCCACACTTTATTGATGCACAACCGAAATCTGATTCATCTCTACTTCTGGCATTTCTCACAAATTGATTTAAGAAGCCGATCTGAATATTAATAATTTCAATTTTTAAAAAATAAGATAAATTTTGAAGTTAATCCAGATAAAATTCAATCTTTACCATCAAAATTATCCCCTATTGTCTAGTTTTTAAGATTTGATCTACCTAGATTAAGATGACCATTTTTTGAATTCAAAATTCACGCATTCACGCGTTCAAAAATTTTGATTGTAAGTGAATTTAAATCATTGTTTAATTAAGTATTCAAGCCTGGTTATAAAGAACGAAAAAATCAAAAATATTTTCCTTACTTCAAGCCTCTGAGCTTTAGGCAGAGGTTATAATTTTGAATTAATTTGACAAAATCAACTGCTTCTATTATCAGTTATTTCCAGAAAAATTAATTAAACAAATAATATCAAATTCGGTTATATAGTAATTGCAAAATTACTTCCTTTTAATACAGATGTTCTCTTGAAGACGAATTTAATAAATTCATGCTATTCAAATCCTTTCTTTCTCGTGTACGGGCGATTCGCTTGCTCGCCCCTACGACTCCTGAATCCTCAGAGATACGATAACTAATTATCCAGATTCTATAGAAAATGAAAAAACGTCAACTTGTATTTTGAATAGCTTAAATTATAGTTGAGAGTATGAACACTATCAATATAAGATTTTTGTAGATTGTTTTTTCAGACAGAAAATACGATAGTTAAACTTTAAAATATTTATTCAACCCATCAAAATTAATTAAATAGACTAATTAGTATTAATTAGTATGGGAATACTGAGCAATATTGCGCTTCTGCCAACGATTTGCTACTATTAATATAGTTAATACAGTCGAAAAGCTTGCTGTTTCTAGGACTGGTTTTGAATTAGTGACTTACTATGCAATAACCTTAAGTTCAGAAAAAGGTTAGACTGATTAGGCAGGTAGATGAGAAGCAGAAACCGCAAATTATGAAGTTTTCCAATCCCCCTTTGTGGCTAAAGCATAACATTGGCAGGATTGAAATGATGGACTTATGGCAAAATAGACCTTTAGCATAATTTTTCAAAATCTATAAAATTGTGAAAAAGTCTGATTTATCAAAAATTTGATAAATTCCTGTTCCAGATAATGGCATAATTTAACTAACAAAAATCAATATAGAAGGATTACTAAGGAATGTCAGCAGCACAACCAGTAACTGATAGTAGTTTTCAGGAAGAAGTACTTAATAGCCCTCTTCCAGTTTTAGTAGATTTCTGGGCACCTTGGTGTGGGCCATGCAGGATGGTGACTCCTGTAGTGGATGAAATCTCACAACAATATGAAGGAAAAATCAAGGTAGTTAAACTGAACACGGACGAAAATCCTAATATAGCAAGTCAGTACGGGATTCGCAGTATTCCTACCTTGATGATTTTTAAGGGAGGACAAAGAGTTGATATGGTTGTAGGTGCTGTTCCTAAAACTACATTGGCTAACACTCTAGAAAAGCACCTGGATTAATTAAAGAATTGATATGGTTGTGGGTGCTGTTCCTAAGACTACATTGGGTAATACTTTAGAAAAGTACCTTTAATACAGGAGGAGGACATCACTTCTGTTAAAACTGCAGTCACGGCTTATCTGACTGAAGAATCCCGCGCTCTCCATCCCCCCTAACCCCCCTTTGGAAGCTATCCCTGATAAGGAACTCTTGAAACCCTTGTGGGAGGATGGGGAGGATGGGGAGGATGGGGAGGATGGGGAGGATGGGGAGGATGGGGAGGATGGGGAGGAGGGGGAGGAAGAATTCTGTCTACATTCATAAAAAAGAGTATTGAAAAATACTCTTTTCTCCTGAAAAAGCCGATTCAAGACTTAAACATAACTTGTCTATGTTGTCAAGTTTTATGAAAAGAGAAAGATGTTTATAAAGCATAGCTTTGGAAGGGCGGAAGGGAGCGTCGGGAGTATGTCAATTAACTGGTTATCTAAACCTCAAAATTTTCGGGAGGAAGTTATAACGAGGTAAATTTCTCCCCCGATCAAATAACTACTCAGGGATTTTAACTTGTAGCCAAAAAGCTACTATGATTGTCACAAATCTTGAATTGGATGGGCATGATAGTGCTTTTCAGATTGGTAAACCACAAAGTCAAAACCACAACTCTTGTAGGGAGGTTCTATAGAACCTCCCTACTTAATAATTAACAATTAACAATGGCTTTGTTGTATGAAAACATATACTACCGCACAAGATCAAAGCATACTTACTTCATACTTCTACAACTATTGGACAATAAATAAATCAAACATCAATCTTTGATAAAAAAAAGGCTGAAACTTATACCTGTAAAGGCTTTGAGCCGTTTAGCTATTGGCCAATAAATGGTAGCGCATCAATATTTGATAAAAAAAGGCTGAAACTTATACCTGTAAAGGCTTTGAGCCGTTTAACTATTGGCCAATAAATGGTAGCGCATCAATATTTGATAAAAAAAGGCTGAAACTTATACCTGTAAAGGCTTTGAGCCGTTTAACTATTGGCCAATAAATAAATGAATAAAGCATCAATAATCTGAAAGAGGATGATATAGCTGCCACTAGGTTCACCTTTCATGTCGGGGACAACCGAAAAGGGGAACGGATGTTCTATGGCTATTACAACAAAGCCATTAACAATTAATAATTACCTCTTTTGTATGTAATAGAAGCATTGACTAAAAGGAATTTTTTTCTTCTATTGGGCATTAGTAAATCTTGTTTGCGCAGCATTTACCTAGGAAAAACTCAGTCATAGATTGCTTTTGAATTTTGACTTGAGCGTAGTGCAATAGCTTAATTTTTTGGTAAAATTTGAGCTTACTATTAATCTATATTTGCATTTGCAATTTATGTGGCAACACGCAATCATTACAGGTGGTTCGAGTGGTATTGGTAAAGAAATAGCTAAACTCTTAGCTGGTGAAGGAAGCAATATATCAATTATTGCTCGTAACTCTGAAAAATTAGAAGCAGCAAGAGTAGAAATAACTGCTAATGTAGTTAATCCAAAACAGAAAATTATTACTATATCTATAGATGTTGCTAATAGATTAGAAGTAGAAAATGCAATTCACCAAGCGAGCGAGGAAATAGGTGTTCCAGATTTATTAATTACTGCTGCAGGTATTTCTTATCCTGGTTATTTTCGAGAGTTACCAATAGAAATATTTGAACAAACAATGGCGATTAATTATTTTGGTTCTCTCTATTGTGTACGAGCAGTTTTGCCAGTAATGGAAGAACAAAAAAAAGGGCAAATAGTGATGATTTCTTCTGGTGCTGGTTTAATAGGAATTTATGGTTATACTCCCTATTGTCCTAGTAAATTTGCTATTAGAGGTTTAGCAGAATCTTTGCGGGGAGAGTTGAAGTTATCTGGAATTTCTGTTTCTGTTGTTTATCCACCAGATACAGATACGCCACAGTTAGAAGCAGAGAATAAAACTAAACCTTTAGAAACTAAAAATATTACTGCTACTTCTGGATTATGGAATGCAACAAATATGGGTGTTGAAATATTGCGGGGAGTTAGGAAAAAAAGTTTTGTAATTGCTCCTGGTTTAGAAATGACTTTGTTAGATAAATTGCATAGTTTATTAGCTCCAATAATTCATTGGTATATGGATTTAATTGTGATTAAAACTCTCAAGTAAAGTTGAATCAATTTTTAGTAGAGAAAATTCAGGAACTTTTAGGGATAGATGAGAGTATTTTGTGTGAAATAAAGCGCAGAAACCGGTTTTTTTTTAAGCTACACTGTATAACATCTACCTCCTACAAACCCGGTTTCTTATAACACTTCCGTTGCCAAGCGGATTTGATATTATATTATGTCTCGCGCGAATAACTAGAATAAAAAATTTAGGGAGTAGGGGGCGATTCGCTCTTCACCCGTATAGAAGTAGGGAAAAAGGGAAAATTTGTTAGCTCTACATTCCCCAGGAAAAAATATTCTCGCGCGAGAAAGAAGAACATTTTTATTACCGAAACAATTAAACAATTAAACAATTAAACAATTAAATAATTAGATAATTCAGGTTTAAAGCTTTCCCAATAAAGGGGAAGAAAATAAATTTTTTCCTTTTAGTCAATCTTCTCCCTAAAAGGGAGAGGTAATTATCCATTATTCATTATCCATTATCCATTATTGAAAGCGTTCTTGATGAGACTTGATATTAGGTTAGGTTAGCGATCGCTTCTATAGCGCTACGCACAAGTTAAAAGTTAAATGTAATCTCAGACTAGGAAATGTTTTTCCAACTGTTCCCTGTTCCCTACTATATATTTTTTTTCAACTACAATATTGATATTAGAAGCATTAGTTTTTAGAGATGAATTATGTAGAAACTTTCTTTTGATTACAAACATTAAGATTTTGCAGAAAGCAGGCAAATCCTGAGATAAGAATTATATAGAAATATTAAAACTATTCTCTATTTTATCTTCCGGGTTTGCTGCTGCTTATGCTTATTTATTGGGTGCATCTCAAATATTTGCCAAAATACTTTTTTCTTATTCCCTATTCTCTGTTCCCAGTTAAGTGTTCCCAGTTAAGTGTTCCCTAAAAGCAATAAATTTTTAGCTTTCTTATTGCATTGAGATGCACCCTATTTATTTAATTTTTTCATAATTTTCATCACTTCCAAATAATCCTCATTTTGCCCTTTTTTTTGATAGATATCAGCAGCTTTTTGAAAGTCATCTATTCCTCCCTCATAATCTTTAATAAAATAACGAATCATACCCCGATTATAATAAGTTTTAGCATCCGTAGGTTCAAGTTTAATTGCTTCTGTATAATCATCTATTGCCTGCTGATTATCTCCTATTTCATAATTAGAAATACCTCGATTATGATAAGCATCTGCATCATTAGGATTAATCTTAATAGCTTCAGTAAAATCAGCGATCGCTCCATAAAATTCCTTAATTTCATAAAGACAAATACCTCGATTATTATAGGCATCTAAATCTTTAGGATTAGCTTGTATGACTACAGTAAAATCTGCAATGGCAAGTTTATAATTTTTCAGAACATGGTGAAGACGTCCTCTGTTGTGGCAAGCATTAGGATTAGTAGAATCAATTTTAATCGCAGCAGTAAAATCATCAAGTGCTCCCTGATAATCTTCTAAACGGGAACGAGCAACACCTCGTTGATTGAAATAGGCGTAAGCTTTATTGGGATTAAGTCTGAGTGCTTCAGTAAAGTCAGCGATCGCCTCTTGATAATTGCCCTGTTGAGAGAATATTTTGCCTCGCTGGTAGTAGACATGAGCTTGATCTGGATTGAGTCGGAGTGCTTCTGTTAAAGCATCGATCGTCTTTTGCGGATATTTCTCTTGAGACAGAGTTTGTTCTTGCTGAGAGTGAGCATCACTATTTTGAAAATCAGTAATATCAGTCTGAGGTGTTTGAATTAAAGTTTCATCTACCGATACATCTTCCGATTTAGCTGTTTTGAGATTTTCTGGAGATTTTTCCAGTTGTGGAGTTGTTTGAGGTGTTTGAATTAAAGTTTCATCTACCGATACATCTTCCGATTTAGCTGTTTCGAGATTTTCTCGAGATTTTTCCACCTGCGGAGTTGTTTGAGGCGTTTGAATTAAACTTTCATCTACCGATACATCTTCCGATTTAGCTGTTTCAAGATTTTCTCGAGATTTTTCCACCTGCGGAGTTGTTTGAGGCGTTTGAATTAAACTTTCATCTACCGATACATCTTCCGATTTAGCTGTTTCAAGATTTTCTCGAGATTTTTCCACCTGCGGAGTTCTTTGAGGTGTTTGAATTAAACTTTCATCTACCGATACATCTTCCGATTTAGCTGTTTCAAGATTTTCTCGAGATTTTTCCACCTGCGAAGTTGTTTGAGGTGTTTGTGAAGATTTAGCTGTTTTGAGATTTTCTGGAGATTTTTCCAGTTGTGGAGTTGTTTGAGGCGTTTGAATTAAAGTTTGCTCTACCGATACATCTTCCGATTTAGCTGTTTCGAGATTTTCTCGAGATTTTTCCACCTGCGAAGTTGTTTGAGGTGTTTGTGAAGATTTAGCTGTTTTGAGATTTTCTGGAGATTTTTCCAGTTGTGGAGTTGTTTGAGGCGTTTGAATTAAAGTTTGCTCTACCGATACATCTTCCGATTTAGCTGTTTCGAGATTTTCTGGAGATTTTTCCAGTTGTGGAGTTGTTTGAGGCGTTTGAATTAAAGTTTGCTCTACCGATACATCTTCCGATTTAGCTGTTTCAAGATTTTCTCGAGATTTTTCCAGTTGTGGAGTTGTTTGAGGCGTTTGAATTAAAGTTTGCTCTACCGATACATCTTCCGATTTAGCTGTTTCAAGATTTTCTCGAGATTTTTCCACCTGCGGAGTTCTTTGAGGTGTTTGAATTAAACTTTCATCTACCGATACATCTTCCGATTTAGCTGTTTCAAGATTTTCTGGAGATTTTTCCAGTTGTGGAGTTGTTTGAGGCGTTTGTGAAGATTTAGCTGTTTCGAGATTTTCTGGAGATTTTTCCACCTGCGGAGTTCTTTGAGGCGTTTGAATTAAAGTTTGCTCTACCGATACATCTTCCGATTTAGCTGTTTCGAGATTTTCTGGAGATTTTTCCACCTGCGGAGTTGTTTGAGGCGTTTGAATTAAACTTTCATCTACCGATACATCTTCCGATTTAGCTGTTTCAAGATTTTCTGGAGATTTTTCCAGTTGTGGAGTTGTTTGAGGCGTTTGAATTAAACTTTCATCTACCGATACATCTTCCGATTTAGCTGTTTCAAGATTTTCTGGAGATTTTTCCACCTGCGGAGTTCTTTGAGGTGTTTGTCTTAAAGTTTCATCTACCGATCTACCTCTTTGTAAATAACGATTTAACAATCCTTTCACAAAGGTATTAGCTGAATTTTTTGAAGTTTGTAATACTTCTGAAGATTTTTCCTTCTCCACATGACTCTTAGTTTCAGGAGATTTTTCCACCTGCGGAATTGTCTGAGGTGTTTGTCTTAAAGTCTCCTGTGACACTACTTCTGAAGATTTCTCCATCTCCACATCACCCTTAGTTTCAGGAGATTTTTCTACCTGTGGAGTTGTCTGAGGTGCTTGTATTAAAGTCTCCTGTGAAACTACTTCTCTAGATTTTTCTACCTGTGGAGTTGTCTGAGGTGTTTGTCTTAAAGTCCCCTTTGAAACTACTTCTGGAGGTTTTTCCATCTCCACATTACTCTCAGTTTCTGGAGATTTTTCCATCTCAATATTAGTCTGAGGTGTTTTTGCTAAAGTCTCATCTGCAACTCCTTTAGACTGACGATCAATCAATACAAGTATATCCTCTCGTCTTTGAGCAGCTAGATAATAATCAGGATTAATTTTTAGTGCTTCCGTGTAATCTGCAATAGCTTTTTCATAATCTGCACCTGCCTCATATACAAAACCCCTATTATAATAACTATCAACATCATTAGGATCGAGTCTAAGTGCCTCAGTCACATCAGCGATCGCCTCCTGATGAGAACCTATTTGAGAAAAAGCTAAACCACGATTATTGTAGACATTGCCATTACTGGGGTCAATTTTCATTGCTTCAGTGTAATCAAAAATTGCACCCTGATAATCTTCCATTTGATGCTTGGCAACCCCTCGGTTGTAGTAAACTTCAGCATTATTAGGTTCAATTTCTATTACCTTGGTATAATCATCAATTGCATCCTGATAATTTGCTAATTGATAATTCCCTACAGCACGCTCATAAATAGCTGTAACGTCTGTGATTTTATTGCTATAATCAGTTTGAGTCTTTTCCATTTTTTTTGCTGTATTCTTTCAATAAAGATTTAACCTTATCATTATATATTATCTTCCTGGATATTAATCCAAGAGGATAATTTTATCTAGAAAAAATCTAGAAAAAATTATGTATCAGTCAATAATTTACCTGAAAATAGACTCATATTGTTACTTTAGGTATATAAAATTTAACATAAGTCTTAATTTTGTTGTAATTCAGGTAAAATTATTGACAGCAGACAGTGACCCAAAATTAAATATGTATAAATTTAGACAGATGTGGAACTAGGGTTACTGGTCATTTCAGTTATCAGTTATTAGTACCTCCAAGTGAAGCATCAGGATTGAAATACTGAAGTTAATTTTCTCAAGAGGAGATTGGATATGCTTAGGTAACCTATCCATCCCACCCTACGGGAAACTTTCCTTACGGAATGCTATCGCAAACATTAACGACCACTTTTTCATCCCCTTGAAAGGGGAAACTTTAGACTTTTTTTTAGCAAAAGAGTCAAATTAAAAATGATGGTTTTGTGAATTAATCGGTGTACGCTTCCAATGTCTAACGCAAGGCGCTAAAGTAATTAAATCTTCAATATTACGGTACATTGTAGTGCAAATAGCATCCAAAGGTAAATCATTAGGATCGTAGCCAAAAGGATTTTCTATTTCTAGAGCAATTTCTTCAATTCCAAATACAGTAAAACTGACTAAAGCAACTACTATACCAGTCCAAAAATGAAACTCATTTACTATTTGAAATGGCAATGATAGACAGTAAATTAACAATAATTGTCTCAAATGAATTGAGTAAGCTAAAGGAATAGGAGTCTTTAAAATTCCCTCACAACCTGTTAAGGCTTCAACCATTTGATCTAACAACCGAAACATCGCGGTAAGTTGATAGGAATTAATACAACCACGTTCATATTGATGCTGCAGATAATCACCTATTAAAAAAGCAATATGAATAGGAGGATGATTCATTTTTTTTAGCTTTTCATACCATTCTTTAGGCATATATCCCTCTAATTCTCTATTCACATTCTCACCACGCAAATGTAATTTACCAGCTATAGCAAAAGCTACTAATAATCGCATTATTTCTTCTTTTGCCTCTCTATCTGCCGGGTTATTTTCTGCAACTGAAACCCAAATTTGTCGTGCAAAATTCCTAACTGTATTAACAATAGTTCCCCATAACTGTCGCCCTTGCCAGAATCTTTCATAAGCTGTATTTGTTCTAAAAACTAATAGTAAACCTAAGACTAAACTAGGAACAAGACTACTTTTTGTTGGCAAAGTAACTGGAAAATTCAGATAGTAAAGTAGAGAAATAAGAAAACCAAACAATCCGCAGAACGTTACTCTAAAAATAATAGCGGGAATGACCGAATATTGCATTTGCAAAATAACTGTTAACCATTCTCGCTTTTCTCTATAAAAACTATATTTGACTGTGTTTGTAGACATATTAATTTAGCAAAATTAGACAGATCGGAGTAATCTGTATATTCATAGACACTTAAGAAGTCAGAAGTCAGAAGTTAGAAGTTAGAAGTTAGAAGTTAAATTCTGACTGTAACAGGACTTACGCAAAGAAACCGGGTTTTTAAGATAAATAATTGTTTTTAACAATCAACATTGACGAAAAAACCCGGTTTCTAGGTTCGCCTGCGTAAGTCCTGTGTAACTAAATTTGAGAGGAGGGAGAATGTCCTAATAGTAATAGCAACTACTATAAATTAATTTTATACCAAATCCGGTTATCAAAACTACCTTTTTTAAATTCCTCTCTAGTCTTTCTGCACTTTGCTTTCTGCACTCTGCTTTACCTTCATAATAAAGGTTTTTTCTAAACCGGATTGAATATTACTATCCTTATTTGTACAAGATGAAGGTAAGCATGAAAAATGATAATTTTTGATTAAAATTTAACTATAGGCAACAAAAATTAACCTATTTCATATTATTAACGATATCTTTCAATAATTAATAATTAACAATTAACAATTAATAATTAATAATTACCTCTTCTTAAAAAGAAGAGGATTAGTTAAAAAGGAAATTTTTTTCTTTTTTCTCCTTGAAAGCAGAGACTTTAAACCTTGATTTTTCGGTAAAATAATTTTTGTTAATGTAAAGGAAAAGGGAAGCGATCGCTACTTTCACATCCTAAGTTTTAGTTGAAAAATTATTTATTTGTAAGTATTTAGCTATCAGCATTCAGCTTTTTTTTGTGAATACTGAGTACATATTGACTGTGGATAGTATAGAAGTCAGTAGGGGCGAATGGCTATTCGCCCCTAGATTCGCAGCACGAACTATATTTAAGAAGTGTGAGAATTTCCTAACAGTAATGGCGACTATTATAAATTTATTTAGATATATACTAATCCTCAATAATTTGTCAAAAAAAAATTGTAGGGGTTTGCTCTCCAAACCCAATCTAAAATGAGATTTGGAAACCCAACCCCTACGATAAAATCTTACCGAAAAATTCAGGTTTAAAGCCTTCCCTTGGATAGGGAATAATAAATAAAAATTTTCATAATTAGTCAATCCTCTTCTTTTCAACAATGAATAATTATTAATTATTCATTATTAATTATTCATTGTTGAAAACCTATTTAGGATTGCTATAGTTGTAGTGATACTTCAGAATTAAAATTTAGTCTTTTAAAACGGCAGTTATTTTTTTGTTGAGTTTTATCTACCTATTCATATAGCAATCCTATTAGGGTTGTAAATTACAAATCATTGAAAATTGCTATATACCTAAATAATAATCGGGGTAATCTTTCAATTATTTTGAATAAAACCAATTTTTCGTTTAGGTTTTTCAGGTTTTAACTTTGGTAAACGTATCAAAAGCAAACTAATTTGTGAAACATTTTGCATCAATTTAACGGGTTCTCCATTTTCTGTAAATCCATAAAAAATAATCAAACTAGGATTGCGGTAGCTAATTCCTGATACATGAAAAGTTATGCTTTCACCAAATGATACAAGTTTTCCCCCAACTTCATGCTCAGTATCTAAATTACTATCAAACTTTTGCATTTCTGAATAAAGTTGTTCTGCTAAGTTACTAGCACAATTAGCACTGTAAAAATCGGTAAAACGCTTTGTTAATTCAGCAACTTTTAGAGCGCTTTCATCAGGATATACAGGTTGAAGTGACATAAATTATTTTTCAAATAACTACAGATTAAAATTAACAAATTGAATAAAAAAACAACTACAAAAAATGAGTAGAAATTCCCGAATAAAAAGTAGAAATATCCTCACCAGAAAAAGTTGTTTTTCTGTTTAGAGAATTTGTGATGAATATTCCCTTGAATAATATAAAATTTAGCGCATTCTTTTTTGAAAATTGCGACGACAGGAAGCAATCTCTAAAACCCATGAAATTGCTTCCTTCCACAAGTGTAAGTCGCAATGACTTACAATAGATTTGTCGCTTTATAACTTAAAAAATCCTCAAAACTATTGATATGTAAGGATTATAGTAATTAATAAAATCAAAAACCTGAAATTATTACTCTACCTGAGTTTGAGCGATTTTTTTCCTCTATTTAGCGACAAGTCTAATACTAAATCATTCGTTGATATAGGTTGTATCATCTGAAGTAATTATTAATTCAGGACTTACGCACAGGCACTATATATAGTGTAATGGTGCGTTACGCTAGCGCTAACACACCCTACCAATAGGGTTTATGCGTAAGTCCTATAATTATTAATTATTAATTATTAATTGTTCAATGAATATCATATCCAAACAAATTCGGGTCAACCTCCCCTAACTTCAAATCATCTAACCCATATTCTCCCCAACGTCTCTCCACCATTGCTGCTACATCCGGATCAGACTCCAAAGTTGCACCCCATTCATGGTCAGTCTCCGGCGGAATTTTTGTCGTCGCATCTATTCCCATCCGACCACCCAAACCAATTTTCTCGCTCGCAAAATCTAAACTATCGAAAGGTGTATTCGGCAAAATAAACACATCCCTAGAAGGATCGACCTTAGAACTTATTGCCCAAACTACCTGACGCGGGTCGCGAATATTAATCTTCTCATCCACCACAATGACAAACTTTGTATAAGTAAACTGTGGCAAAGCACTCCAAAAAGCTAATGCTGCGCGTCTTGCTTGACCTGGATATGCTTTCTTAATAGAAATAACCGCAGCTTTGTAACTGAGCGCTTCCATCGGTAGGAAAAAATCTACAATTTCTGAAACTTGCTGCCTCAGAATAGGAGTATAGATCCGATTCAGAGCGATCGCCATCATTGCTTCTTCTTTCGGAGGTCTACCACTAAAAGTAGTTAAATAAATCGGGTCTTTCCGGTGAGTCATGCAGTGAAATCTAATCATTGGAGAATCTTCCACTCCACCATAATAACCCATGTGGTCGCCAAAGGGTCCGTCCGGCAATACTTCCCCAGGAGTAATAGTACCTTCAAGAACAAATTCTGAATCTGCCGGCACTTCCAAATCTAGAGTTTTGCACTTATTTAATTTCACACCCGAACCACCATAAAGTCCGGCAAATAACCATTCCGATAAATCTACCGGAATAGGAGTAGCTGCTGCCATAATAATTAATGGATCTACTCCCAGAGCGATCGCTATCTCCAACTTTTTCCCATTTTCTGCCGCCTTCCGTAGATGTCGCGCTCCACCACGCACTGATAACCAATGCACACTCATAGTATTACGAGACTGTAACTGCAACCGATAAACTCCCACATTCGGAGTACCTGTTTCACAATCTTTTGTAATCACCAAACCAAGAGTAATAATTTTACCCGCATCTCCAGGATAGGGGCGAATCATCGGAATTTTGTTTAAGTCAACAGCATCTCCTTCAATAACGACTTGTTGACAAGGAGGAAAAAAGTCGCGCCCTGGTTTTGCCTTGACTACATCAAACAGAACTTTACCAAATTCCACTGCTTGAGAAATCTTTTTTGGTGGTTTGGGTTGTTGCAGCATTCCCAATTTTTTACCCAAGGTTTCCAACTCCTGGGGTTTTTCCATATTCATTGCCCAGCATACTCTTTCTTCCGTACCCAACAGATTTATTGCTAGGTCGTGGTCAGACCCTTTAACATTTTCAAATAGGAGAGCAGGACCGCCCTTTTGTAGCATCCGGTTACAAATTTCTGCTATTTCTAAGTCAGGGTCAACTAAGGCTTTAATTCGGCATAGTTGTCCCCGGTCTTCTAAAATTTTTAGGAATCCTCTTAAATCGCGGGCCATAATTTTATTAATTTTTGTTAAACAATGGTATGATATCACAGACAAGAGTGGAGAGGGTGGGAGGTGTGGAGAGGGTGGGAGGTGTGGGGAGTTTGGGAGGTGTGGGAGGTGTGGGAGGTGTGGGAGGTGTGGGAGGTGTGGGAAGTTTTATCTTATAAATGTAGGTTGGGTTGAGGGACGAAACCCAACAACAATTTTTCTCCCGTACGGACGTTGCATAACAAAAATACGTTTTCTTATAGGGAATGATCCTATTCCATGTCGCGCTGCTAAACGTCCTTACCTTACTCCCCTACTCCCTACAGCAGTTTTCATAATTAGTAAACCACAGTAGGGACGTTCCATGGAAAGTTCCTACAAGATTTTGGTTGTGACGATGTAGTTCATCAATATGAAAAGCGCTGTAATGCAAAGTTTTAGCTGAAACAGTCCAGTAGGGGGAAAGAATTGATCTATATAGCGCGTGGGATTGATTTGATTTTCTCCTCTCACAGAGGTCTATATGTATAGAAACCATTTGGTATCTTTACCCACCTAAAAATTTTTACAGCGGTTTTCATATGAATAAACCACAATGATACTGACTCTTCACTCCTAACTCTTAACTCCTGACTCCTAACTCCTAACTCCTGACTCCTGACTCCTGACTCCTAACAATGAATTTAGTGGTCTACTCAACTGAAAAGCGCTGTAAGGCACTCGTCTAACAGAGAACAGAAAACAGAGAACAAAAAACAGAAAACAGAGAACAGAGAACAGAAAACAGAAAACAGAGAACAAAGAACAGAAAATAGAGAACAAAGAACAGAAAACAGAGAACAAAAAACAGAGATTCGTAGCAAACATTTATCAAACTGGTTAGGACTTACGCAAGCAAACCCAGAAACCGGGTGCAGATCGTCAATGTTATATTGTTAAAAATAACAATTTATCCTAAAAACCAGGTTTCTTTCCCTAAATCCTGCTGGTATTACTGCATATCTATAGTAGTTTCAGAAATATGAAAACTAACATAACTTACGCAGCAACTAAACTTGTATGTTCAGCAGTTTTCATACCAGTAGACGACAGTAGGAGCGTTTTATGTTATCCAGCAAAACGGCCTGCTGGCGCAAAACTCCGCTTTATATGTCGCGCAGCAAAACGCCCCTATAGAGTTTGGGTTTGACGATGTGTTTCATCAATTTGAAAAGCGCTGTTACCTTACGGGAGACTCGACTACAGCTAGCAATAACCCCTGAATGGCGAGTAAGTTCTGAGTAATATAGATGATAGGTTCTAATCTGGAAAAAATTTTTTATGTCCAAAACTATAACTATTTCACGAATAGAAGCAGAAACTCAAGAAATAGACCCCCTAACATTGCTTAATATTCGAGAAGGATTAACCAGAGATTCCTTAGCCTTAATGTTAGGAGTAGCCAGAGATACAGTAGATAAATGGGCAGGAAGAAGACGGCAACCATCTCGGCCTATTCGTCGCCTTGCTGCCGAAATACTAGCACGTTGGGAGCGCGATCGCCTTATTGAGCGAAAAATGTAAATCACTTTTAGGTTTTTGTCCTACACAGTCGATAATTATCAAGTTAAGGTAGATATAGGTGAACAAAAAACACCAAAAAAATCAAAGTTATCAATTTATTTGATGACAAAAAACTACTTTTTTTTAAGGACAAATAATGCTAGTTTCAACATTTGAACTACTCTTAAAAAAGATAACTCCTAATGCAGGAAATCTTCCTAATTCTGACCGTAAAGTTCTACAAGGTTACTTCTTAACCATTGCTAATCCTAATAAGGTTGATGTTAAGCTTCGTCTCCAATTTACAGCTACAACACCTAACTTAAATTTAGCTGATACTATTACAGTTAGTGATGTAACAGGTACTAACATATTTGGGGATTTAATTCCCACCTCAGATCCTCGTAAATTCACCCTTAATGTAGGAATAGCTGCCTACGATACAGGTTTAGTGATTTTACAGCCAGATATTACTACTCTCAATCCAGAGATAGATGCAGATCAAGTCGAAATTCGTGGATTTGTAGAAATATTTTCGTCTGTTTTTCGTGAGAAAATTAGTCTTTTACTAACTCCTGAACACCGAGGCACATTTGTCAATCAAAACCCACCTATTTTTTCTGACTTTGACCAACTGGTTTATCCTCTGCCAACTGCTAATGGAGGTAGTCTATTTCAACTACCATCTATATCTGGCAAAAATATTAAAGAAGTAAAACCAGAAATCAAAGAAGTAAAAGAAATTGAAAAACTTCCTAGAGAAGATATGGAACTAATTCGCTCTAACCAAACAAATCAAGTGGAAGAAACACTAGCTTTAATGGCTCAAAGTATTGATAACATCGAACGACGTCTAGCAATACAAGAAGCTTTTATATCTTCTGAAGAGCGTCCTGTTGTTGGTGAAACTGCTGTTAACAATAGATAAATAGGAGTAGAGTAGTGCTTGTTCTGATTGCTAGTAAATATGACAAGACTGCTCGGTCTTTTGTTGAACATTCGGCAACTGATGGTGTAACGCTACTAACTCCTGAAAATTTATCAGTGGTTGGATGGCGACACCATCTGGGAAATACCCAAAATTCCACGGCGGTACTGGGAGGAAAAATTATAGAAGTTGCACAAATAACAGGTGTGTTAACTCGCCTCCCTGTAGTGTTTCCAGAAGAACTTTTTCATATCGTTCCTGACGATCGCTCTTATGTAGCTGCTGAAATGACGGCATTTTTGGTTTTCTGGTTAAATACACTAAAATGCCGAATGCTCAACAAACCGACACCAACTTGTCTACTTGGATCGAATTGGCGATTGCCCCAATGGATATATGCTGCTGCTCAAGTGGGGATGTTTGTACGTCCTCTACATCAACATATTGCTCTAGGGAAGGAAAATTTACCAGAAAGAACTCCTGAAAATTCAGTAACAGTAACTGTTGTTGGTAAACGTTGTATTGGTGAAGTTAACCCAACTTTAGCAACTCAGGCGAGATATCTTGCTGATGCTGCTGGAGTTGACTTATTGAGTGTTCAATTTAGTAAAGCTGATGCTGATGCAGAATTTATTGATGCTAATTTGTGGGCAGATATTTCTCAACCAGCGATCGCTACTGCTATTCTGGAGTATTTTGACTAGCTTTCAGGTTGTAAGGGCGAATTGCCATTCGCCCCTACTGGCTTAAAATTCCCATCTTTACGCTCGAAAAATAACTTGATATCAAGTCCGTTTAATTGCACATACAATCTGAACATTTACAGGGTTATGTCTGAAGTGTGTAGGCAGTTGAGTGTGAAATTCTTGAAGTAGGGTAGAAACAAGTAATGAGCGTATCTTCTATTGTAGGGGCGATTTCCTAGGTCATGCTCCGCAAACGCGATCGCCCCTACGACTACTAAGTACTGACTACTATAGCAATATGAAATGATTTGTGAGAAAAACTGTAGGAGTTTGGTTTCCAAATCCCATTATGTTTACTAGGGTTTGGATACCAAACCCCTACGATCAAATCTTACAACCTATTTAGGATTGCTATTTTAGGATTGCTATTTTAGGATTGCCATAACTACTGACTATTGACTACTTTTTTAAGGAGGAAAAAAAATGTTAATTCTGTTGTGGGGATTGCCCGGAGATTCCCCATTAGCAGCAGTACAGCAAGAATTGCAAAATTTAGATATACCTCATGTACTGCTCAACCAGCGAGAAATTCTGGAAACCGAAGTTAAGCTTTCTGTCGGGGAAAAAATTATAGGTGAAATCTGCACCTCCAATCACAAAATAGATTTGAGTGAAGTTACAGGAGTTTATTTACGCCCCCACAACTCCTGCAAACTTCCAGAAATCATCGAAGCAGGACCTAAAAGTTATGCTTGGCAACACGCCACCGCAGTAGATGATGCTTTGTTGTCATGGGTAGAAATGACTTCTGCCTTAATTTTGAATCGCCCTTCAGCAATGGCAGCGAATAATTCTAAACCGTATCAGTTACAGCAGATTTGTAAATGGTTTCAAGTACCTGACACTTTAGTTACTACCTCTCCTGATGCGGCACATGAGTTTTGGCAAGATCATGGCAGTGCCATTTACAAATCTGTCAGTAGTACCCGCAGTAAGGTTTCTCAATTACGACCAGAACACGCCGAACGTTTAGCTAATGTTGCTTCTTGTCCAACTCAATTCCAGCAATATATACCTGGTAGAGATTATCGGGTTCATGTGGTGGGTAGGGATGTATTTGCCTGTGCTATTAGTTCTGCGGCAGATGATTATCGTTACGCGGGAATTGCCAATGCTCCTGAAATTTTTAGTTGTCGTTTACCGGAAGATATAGAAAATAAATGTAGACTAATGGCAACAGAAATGGAATTATCTTTAGCTGGCATAGATTTGCGAGAAACTCCAGAGGGCGAGTGGTACTGTTTTGAGGTTAATCCTTCTCCAGGATTTACATATTATCAACAAGAAACAAATCAACCTATTAGCAACGCCATAGCTAAATTATTGGCATCTTTAAAAGTCATATCAAAATCCGGTTAAACAGCCACAGAATGGTTAAGTCGGGAGGAGTCAGGAGTCGTAGGGAAGTTAACTTGAAGGCTTGCTCAAATCCCGGTGACAAAAACAACTTCTGACTTCTGACTTCTGACTTCATTAAAGCCTGTTCCCTGTTATATAGCGCTACGCATTAAGGTTAGGACATTTCTAAATCTTGAAACCCTATTCCCTATTCCCTATTCCCTATTCCCTATTCCCTATTCCCTAGCGCGTAGCGCTATAAAACTATGAATTTAAAATTTAAACCACTTTCTTCCAGTTGGGTAGCACTTCATCCTCAACCTCGTGGAATTATCCAATTTATCGGCGGAGCTTTTTTTGGCAGTTTCCCAACGATTTTTTATCGCTATTTCTTAAGTCAAATGTATGCTAAAGGATACAGCATTATTGCTTTACCTTTCCGCTTTAGTTTCCAACACTGGCCTATTGCTATTAGTTTATTAAAAGAACAAGCTATTTTAGCAAAAGCTATGCCAGAATTTGCTGAAAAATTGGGTTATGAAAATAATATCTATACTGACCAATCAAAATATTTTTGGCTTGGTCATAGTTTGGGCTGCAAATATATTATTCTGCTAGAATTCCTTAGTGAAAATGGATGGCAAGACAGACTAAGCAAATATGTTAATGTTCGCGAGGTAGAAAAAGTAGAAAGAATTTTCCATCAAGTTAATCCCAGTATAACTACTATTTTAAATCAGCATTCTTTGTTAATTTCTCCAGATATTAGTGATACAAATAGCGCTATACCTTTCCCTGCTTTAACAAAATTAATAGAGCAAATTGGTTTAGGAGTAAAACCTAATCGTCAGCAGACTCAATCTTTGATTGAATATAGTGATTTATTTCAGTTAATTTCTATGATTTCTTTTTCTAAAGATACTGTTGCAGGTAGCGCTAAAGATGGAGAAAAAAGTCAAGAAGAGCAAAATAAAAGTGATGTACTTTGGTTAATAAATACCTTGAAAAAACGAGGCTTATTACATCAAGAAATCATAGGCAAACATTTGGAACCAGTCGGAATAAAAGTAGGGAATTATATTGTTGATTTGAATCCTTTAGATAAATTTATTCAACCAATTTCCGGGAGATGTTTAGAACAAATAGCCTTACATTTATTGGAGAATAATGGGTAACAAATATGTAAGCATTCAGCTAGCTCGCAGTCAGCTCTCAGCAATAAAAATGAATGAGCTAGTTTTAGATGAATATAGATTTGAACAACTTTTGTAGTAAGATTTTATTCTAGGATATAGGCAGGACTTACGCATAACCGCCATATCTTGTAGGGGCGATTTCCTACGGAATGCTCCGCAAACGCAAATCGCCATAGATTGTATTCATTGACCTTTCTGTTGAGTCAAATTCTCAGTCAAATGAAATATAAATACTCGATGGAGCCAGATAATTAGCTAGAATCATTCCCTACTTCCCCTCCTGCTCCTTGGAGGGGAGCAGGGCTAATTCTTTGTCTGAGCTAGAATATTTAGGGAGAGGATGGGGAGGATGGGGAGGATGGGGAGGATGGGGAGGATGGGGAGGATAGGGAGGATGGGGAGGATGGGGAGGATGGGGAGGATGGGGAGGATGGGAGGATGGGGAGGATGGGGATACGCAAGCTGTATGAATAAAAGAGGACTTTTCTT
>NZ_JAAHHT010000269.1 GCF_010672085.1 Okeania sp. SIO3I5 | reverse complement strand
ACGATAATTAACTGGTATATTTTCTTGACTTTTCTCTTCGTTTTCCTCTCCTTGGAAAAATTTATAGCTATCAGTGTTGGGAATTACAAACCCTTCTTGCAATCCTTGCCATAAATTTGCTGCTGCTTCATCTTGAGTCTGCTCACATACCACTGCTAATATGGCTAAGTCAAATTGATTTCCAATACAAGCGGCTAGTTTCAGTACATTCTGATTAGCTTCTGGTAGTTTCTGCAACCTCCCTACCATAAACTCCACTACATCATCTGTTAGTGCTAACTGTCGCACCTCTGACATATCGCACTGCCAGTAACCTGCTTCTGTCTTAAATTTAATACACCCCTCTTCATATAACCCTTTCAAGAATTGGGTTGTAAAAAACGGATTCCCTTTGGTTCTCTGATACACTAACTCGGATAAGGGTGCTGCTAGTTGTGTTGAACACAGTAAGGTCTCAGCTAGTAAACGAGTAATATCTGTCTCTCTCAAAGGTTCTAAAGTTATAGTCTCAATATTTGCACCTTGTTGATTAATTTCATCTAATGTCAACATTAATGGATGAGCTGGAAACACCTCGTTATCCCGATATGCTCCCAACATCAATAAATAACCCACTTTCGACTGCCAAATCAACAACTTCAATAAGTTTAACGATGCTGAGTCGGCCCATTGTAGGTCATCGAGGAAAATTACTAAAGGATGCTCTTTTGTGGTAAACACTCGCACGAATTTACCAAACAATAAATTAAAACGATTTTGCGCTGCACTTCCTGATAGCTCTGTCACTGCTGGTTGAGTACCTATTATTCTTTCCAACTCCGGTACTACATCTATAATTACTTGCCCATTTTCTCCCACCGCATCCAGTATTTTCCCTTTCCATACTGCTAGTTCCTCATCGGACTCTCCTAACAATTGTCCCATCAAGTCTCGGAAGGCGATGACAAATGCAGAGAAGGGAATATTGCGATTAAATTGGTCGAACTTGCCTTTAATGAAATACCCTCTTTGCTTGACTATAGGTTTATGCACTTCATTGACTACTGCAGTTTTTCCAATTCCCGAAAACCCAGCTACTAGCATCATTTCTGTTGCACCTGCAGCGACTCTGGCGAATCCATCCAAGAGTCTTTTGACTTCTGTTTCCCGTCCGTAGAGTTTTTCTGGAATTATGAAGCGATCGCATACATCCCTTGAACCTAGCTCAAATTGGCTCATCTCTCCTTGGGTTTTCAGTTGTTCCAAGCATCGTTCCAAGTCATACTTGAGACCCAAAGCACTCTGATAACGGTCTTCAGCATTTTTCGCCATTAATTTCAGTACAATATCTGACAATACTTGCGGAATTTCTTGGCTATTTCCTAATGCAGTCGGCATTTGGGTAATATGACAATAGACTAATTCCATCGGATCTTTTGTCTCAAAGGGTAATTTTCCTGTTAGGAGTTCAAAGAATGTTACACCCAGAGAATAGAAGTCACTGCGATAGTCAATTCCTCGGTTCATTCGTCCTGTCTGCTCTGGGGATATGTAGGCTAGAGTTCCTTCGAGAACATTGGGACTGATCAGTTGTTGTTGTTCTTTAGGTAGTAAAGTAGAAATGCTAAAGTCTATTAATTGAACTTGCTTAGTTTCCGGGTGAATAAGAATATTACTGGGTTTAATGTCTTTATGGATGATGCGCTGTTGAATTAGATAGTGGAGAGCTTCTGCTAGTTGAATAGCGATAGTCAAGAATGCAGTCAACGAGTAGTCAGTCTGTTGCCAATAATCAGACAGGGCGATCGCTCCCGAGTCTGACATCACCAAGGCGTAACTATTGCCGTAGCGTTCCAAGGTTAGTGGTTGCAAAATTGCTGGATGTTCCAGATGGCGAGTTATGATGTATTGATTGCGGAAGCTAACTAACTCCTTGAACTTGGGGTTGGGGTTGCGTAGGACTTTAATGACTACTGGTTGCCTATCTATGGCTCTGATAGCTCTATAGACAAGGGTACGGGAGCCATAGTAGATTTGCTTGTTTTCTTGATAACCAGTTAAATTGAACATCATTTTATTTTTAGGAATATTTTTAGGAATAGAATTCAAGGGTTAGTTGATTTTTCCCCCAAGGAAAAAAATATTTTTTTACTTAATAATACCGCATCTTTTGTTTTTTGTCAACAATCATATCAAGTTGGGTAGCATCGGTATTGTATCATTGCTTGTCGCGATCGCAATGTGATGAGGTTAATGGCCTGGAACTAGAAAGGAGAAGATACCTATGGTTTCAAATCTTACTATTGAGGTAGCCAAGTCACTGTTATTGGGGCTATCAATTTCCGGATTGCGATCGCAATTAAAACCATAGGAAAATCAATGAGTTGTTACTGTACTGATTAGTTCTGCAAAGTGGTGTATATTTGGTTAAATAATTACAAATAATAGGTAATAGGTCATATCAGTTATCACTTATCAGTACCTCAAGCGTGAACCATTGGGATTGAAATAATGAACCAAATATTTTTCGAGGGGAGATTGGATATGGCGAGGAAACCCGCTCTTACCGAAATAATTAATAATTAAACAATTAAATAATTAGATAATTACAGGACTTACGCAAAGGCACTATATATAGTGTTAAGCCTTCAGGTTCTTTCTGCATTGGTATTCCTGACTAAGTTCCCCTTAGAGATCTCCTAAACAAAATTTGTGAGGGGCGAAAGACACGCTAATATAGTTTATTTTCCCTCTATGTAGATGTTGCTAATTGTCAATAAACTTGGCCAAAATACTCTAATTATTATAGAATAATACTGTTGTTGATTTGAGCTAACTACATTAATTTTAACTATATTGATTATTGTCAGTATTTACTCAATTCTCATACGAATTATACCATGACAAATTTAGCAAATCACCTAGAAAACGTTAGCCATGACACGATAAATCGTTATCTGAAAACCGAAAATTTTGATGACCAAGATTTATGGGGAAATGTTAAAGATGAAATTGTAACTAACACACTTATGTTATTTAATATTTGATAATACAGTTCTTGAGTATTGAACATAGTAATAAAATTGAGTTAGTCCGCCGACAGTATAGTGGTAATAATCATAGTGTAATTCGTGGTATAGGGATAGTAAATTGTATATATTTTAATCCAGAAACCGAAGAGTTTTGGCTGATAGATTATCGAATTTATGACCCGGATACTAATAAAAAAAGCATGGGGAGATCATGTAGAAGAAATGATTTTTTCTGTGGTAGGTCATAAAAAAACTACCATTTAAGACTGTATTAATGGATAGGCATGTATGCCACACAAAGATTAATGGCATTGATAGACAATTTAGGAAAAATATATTACTTTCCCTTAAAAATAAATCGCTTAGTAGATGATACTGGTGGTGTAGAAAAATATCAAAATATAGGAGAATTAAGTTGGAATGAATCCGAAAAAATATCAGGTAAAATAATTAAAATTAAATGGTTTCCAAGAGATAAAAAAGCGAATGCGTAATTCTGAGGTCTCCTCAGAATGTAAGACGCACTCAAGACAGTTAAACTCTTCTGGGCAAATGTTTCGACTTATCTGCTCCAAGAACTGAAAAAGCCTATAATAAAATTCAGGGCTATTTTTATTTGATAGGTATTTTTTTCTCTTGCTTTAAGAATGGCAGAAATATTGAGGCGATCGCTATAAATTTTCAAGCGATATAGCTGCCGCTAGGCTCCGCCAACGCCTAAATTAGTAGACGCTATATATAGCGCCCTTGCGTAAGTCCTGAATTAGATAATTCACCTTTGAAGCCTCCCCTTTATGGGGGAAAAAAATAAATTTTTTCATTTTGGTCTTACCTCTCCCTTTTAGGGAGAGGTAATTATCCATTATCCATTATGGCGTTTCCCAAGCTCTCGGAGGTACAGTTGTTTTTCTTCTTTATCTATTCCTACGGAATGAGAATTACTACTCCTTATTCCTTACTCCCTATTCCCAGTTAAGAGTTAAGTGTTCCCTAAAACCAAAGAATTTTGTACCTCACGCTTTTTGGGAATTGCTATATCCATTAATGAAAGAGCCGCTCCGCTTTTCATGTCCGCAGCGTTAACGTTTGCGGAGCATGACAAACGGAAAGTTTTGCCTTAGCTTGCGCAGCATCCCATCCTAGGTCAAGCTTCGCTTTTCATGTCAGCTCTGGCAGCCGAAAAAGACCGCTCTCTTGGTCGATTGGATCTGGTTAGGTAATATCATGTCGGGTTGAATACTTACATTTTGGAAGAGGTAAGGCACTTATGCTGGAGGCAGAAGGAAAGAAAAGGTACTTACGGGAAAAGGTTTTTTGGTCGCGTAAGCGGAAGGTCGTTCTATCACGCTCTGATCCGGACATAATATAGCAGTCGAAGCAAAGATTAGGACATAGACTGATGATGAATCTTATACTAGGAAACACTTTTCCAACTGTTCCCTGTTCCCTGTTCCCTGCTATATAACCCATCCATCCCACCCTTCGGGAAACTGCGTTAACGACCGCTTTTTCATCCCCTTTTTAAGGGCAGGGCTGTTTCAAAGTATCGTGAGTTAACAATTTAAGGAGAACGAGAGATGTTTAGGATTAGATTATAGAGAAATTAGCCAGCTTAAAAGCCGATTTTTCAGCCTATAAGTGTCATTAAACTCTGTCTAAATATCTGGTTCAATTCCCTCAAAGCCACAATAATTCGTTAATTAACCTTTAAGAATAATTGAGAAATATTGGGGAAAATCAAGGGGTAAAGCTAGGAAAATTCTCCCCTACTCCCTACTCTCCTGCTCCCTACTCCTTGCTCCCTTGCTCCCCTGCTCCCCTGCTCCCCTACTCCCTGCTCCCCTGCTCCCCCTCTACCTTAGCCAAGAATGAAACAGCCCTACTTTTTAAGGGGAAGTTTTAAACCTAATTTTTTGGTAATAGAACCGAGAGCAGAGACATTTCATGGCAACTACCTACAAAAATATTTTGTTTATAACTGATTATCCAAACATGATTTTATTGAGTAAATGTACTATACTACAATTCAAAGGTAAAATGAGTAATTATGTGAGTTTTAACCCATGCTAAAACTAGGATAACTTCAGCAAAAATACAGCCTTAAAGTAAATTATTGTCAATAAATAACCTAAAATATTCACATTTTTCCTCGATCCCTCTGTAAAATAATTACGAAATCATACAAACTTAAAATAAATGTTACAAGTATAATAACGTTAGGCAAGAATAAGCTAGAGTGAAGGCGTAAAGAAAAAAAGTTTGCTCGACAAAAAAGAGGTAAAGTTTATGAATATTTTCAAATCTATGGAAGAGGCTGTTATTTATATCTCAGAAGCTATTCGTCGCATTTTTAGTCCTAGTGATGATATGTATCCAATGATTGGTGTCAATCCTTTTGAAGGAGATCCTTATCATGGACCTACTTGGGTAGATTAAACTAATATTATGTCCGGTTGAATAGTTATAAATAATTAGGGAGGAGTCTCAAGACTCGAGTCTCGAGACTCGAGACTGGAGAAAAGAATGTACCAGCAGAAAGAAGTGTTTTTATCACGCTCTTATCCGGACATGGTATAATAGACTTGTCGCTAAATAGAGGGAAAAAATCGCTCAAACTCAGGCAGAGTAATAATTCCAGGTACTTTAGAATATTAATAACTATAATCCTTACATATCAAGGGTTTTGAGGATTTTTTAAGTTATAAAGCGACAAGTCTAATACAATAAAGTTAAAAAAGCCAAGTAAAATTGCTGATTTGTCAACTTACAAGTTTTGACAAACTAATAAATACGCACCCAAACAAGAAACTGGGTTGATTTCCCTGATTATTCGCTCTCGCAAAATTTCGGCATTGCATATTTGTTTTGTGGGATGAATTATAGTTTTAGAGAAAGAGGAACAAGGAACAGGGAACAGGCATGAAAAACATTTCCTAGTCTGAGATTCATCATCTTGAGAACAAAAAAATTCCTTTTAACCAATCCTCTTCTTAAAAATCAAACCTGAATGTGGGTTGTCAATCTTCGCCAAGATTTAAACGCCAGTATTAAAGAGCGAGAAATGCGGTCGCAAGGGTCGTGAATGCCTGTGCATGAGTAATCGCCGACGGCCTCGTAGGGACGTTTTGCTGACGCTTTCGCTCCGCTAACGCTACGCGACATGGAATAGGAGCATTCCGGAACGGAAAACGCATTAATGCTCAAGCAACGTCCGTACAGCAGGAAGTAAACATTAAAATGTCGCCATAAGACGTTTTATGTCGGTTTTATGAAGCAGGTAAGAGACTGAATGCACAACCAAAGATTAAGACGGCCAGAGTGCTTAATGTTCGGTGGGTGGGGTGCGGAAACTTAAATTTTGGCTACGATTCACCTATTATTGCCGCCTTACCCTCCCCACCCTAAGCCTCGATTTAATATTCCTTTTACAAATTATTAATTGTTAATTATTAATTATTGAATCGCCCTACTCCCTACTCCTCAAAAAAATTGATTGAGAACAAAGCAAAGGGTGGCACTACCCAATGGTACAGTCAAATTATCCAGACCAACTTTTGATAAAGTCTCTAAACCAGTAGCAGCAAATGCCACTGGAATAGCAACTACCCAGGTTTGCCAAATATTGCCTTGCACTCCCAACAAAATTAAACTACAAACAGTATAACTAACCAAACACATCGCTAGGGAACCTTCCCAACTTTTCTTCATTCCCCAAACTTGATAGGGATGTTTACCAAAATTTTGACCGATAATAGCTGCTAACCCATCACCCCAAGCCATAATTAAAATACCAAGGGCAGCATATTGAGGTTGTTGGATAGACCAAAACCAACCGATGAGAATACCAATACTAACTGCGTAGAAAAATGTTCCTAAACTTTTGCGTCCCACACTATTGACACTGGGAAGAATGGGAAGTTGGTAGGAAATAAGAGCGATCGCTGCTGAGAGAATTCCCGCAGTAATACCTATCCAGGCAGGAATTTCTAACCACCAAGCTAATAGAATGACATTACCTGTGCCAATATGAACGACCTTTCGCGACATCTCTGGGTCTACTTTGGCAAAACGGTTCAGTGTTTCGGCAAGGATTAAAATAATTCCTAACCATGCTCCGACTAGGGAAATTTGGAGCCAAATATTGGGAAATGTGCTGATTATGGACACTATAGGAAGTTAGAAGGACTGTTAATGAAGTCAGAAGTCAGAAGTCAGAAGTCAGAAGTCAACCCACCTCTAACCCAACCCACCCCCAACCCCTCCTCGGAGGGGAGCAGGAGGGGAAGTAGGGGATTAAAACAACGCTCCAAAAATATTTCGCCGATCCAGGCGGGGTTTTAGACCCAATTATTTTGATAATTAATTATACCAATTACCAGGTACTATATAGCAATTCTAAATAGGTTAGGTTGTAAAAAAATTTTTGTTTGTAGTTGGGCTTTAGCACATAAAATATGGGTAGTGGTGTACCAGTAACGATATTTGAACAAAAAGTCAAGTAGGAATCTCAGAGTATTCTTTTGATATCTAGAATTTAGAGGTTTTTCTATTCCCTATCCCCTCCAGCTTAAATCACTACATCTACAGAACTACCAAATATGTATCTTATTGCTCAAGTCCCACTACAAGCTTTAATGATAACTATTCATTTAATCGGACATGATATAACATTTTATCGTAGAGCATTGACTTAATCAAAGAATAACGATATAATACGTTGTAAACCTTACTATTAGACAGACTGTGTTCACGAGTAAATGAAATCCATGATTAACCAAGCTCAAACTCGTGGAACAAGCAGAAAACCCTGATGGCTCAACACGCAGGCTACAGTAGATGGTGCTATAATTGGGGTTTAAGCTTGTGGAATGCCGATGGGTAAAAATGGCTATAAACCCAATGCTCGTAAGTTGAGAGAAGTTTTTACCAGTCACACAAAACCTATGCATCCTTGAATGAAAAACTTGTCCTAAGCGGGTCTATCAATATGCTTGTCCTAACTTAGGTGAAGCATTTAACTTTCCTGGCGGGAAGTCCCGCGCTCTCCATCCCCCCTAACCCCCCTTGGAAAGGGGGGAGGGGGAGCGTCGGGATGAAAGCCTGGGCCCGGATTCGGATACCTTCATAAGCTAAACGTTCATATGCCCTTGACACTTTTAGGAGCATTTTGTTATTATCAATGTCAACACAGGGGGAGGACATCACCTCTGTCATGCTCCGCGGTCAGGGTTTCCCAGACGCTCAGAATCCCTATAGGTCCCGTAAGGGCAACGTCGGGAGTATGTCAAAGGTCTAGGTAAACACCCAAGGTTTAAAAAGAAAGGTAAACATGATTCATTCACAATAGATAATTGTGGAAAACCAATAGAACTAAACGGATGGAGCCACAAATTACCATTTATTGGTATTGTCAAAACTTATGAACAAGAGTGAGACAACAACTAAAAAAATCACCATTAGTAGACAAGCGGGTTCATGGTATCTCAGTTGTAGCTATGAATTTAATGGCATAACCACGGCTAAAAAAACTGATGTAGTAGGTGTAGATCTAGGTGTGAAAACTTTAGCTACATTAAGTGATGGGAAAGTATTTGAGAGTGTGAGGCCATATCATAAATTTGAAGCCAAGTTATCTCGACTCCAATACCTAAATCGTCATAAAGAGGTAGGCTCTGCTAACTGGAAAAAGGCACAACAGAAGATAGCTTTATTGCTGAGAAAAGTAGCAAACATCCGTCAAGACGCACTTCATAAACTGACAACATACTTAAGCCTTGAACCACGGCACTATTGTCATAGAAGATTTGAATGTGAGGGGAATGTTAGCCAATCCTAAGCTAGCAAAATCAATAACCGATCAAGGATTTTATGAGTTTAGAAGACAGCTTAAATACAAGTGCGAATGGTACGGTTCTGCAGCTCTGGGTAGTTGATAGATTTTTTCCATCATCAAAAACTTGCTCAAACTGCGGTCATGTCCAAGATATCCCCTTAAATGTAAGGACTTATGAGTGCCCAGATTGTGGGTTATCAATCTTATTGAGATTTAAACGCCAGTATAAATTTAAGAAATGCGGTCGGGCAAGACCCGTGAATGCCTGTGGATGAGTAACCGCCGACGGCCTCAGTGGAAGCAGGAAGTAAACATTAAAATGTCACATTATGCAGTGCGACCCCGCGACGACGACAGCTCGCTTGCGGAATGCGCACCAAGAGAGACGTTTTATATCGGTTTTATAAAGCAGGTTTGGTCTTTTCATTCCATTCATGTTTGGGTTTGGAGACCAAACCCCTACAGTTTTTTTTGACAAATCATTTCTGATGGCTATACTAATCCCTAACTAATGCCTAAAGTCTAAATCTACGGGATAAAACTTATGATTGAATTGCTCAATATAATGATAATGTCTGCTTTCGGACTACAGCAAATCAATACTGCATCTATAACTTTTCTGGAGCAGGTGGGAGTAGAACCACTGGGGACGGTGGCAAAAATTTCTGTTATTGGGAGTGAAAACCTCTCTATCGTTGCGAGTAAAACAAAGCAATTTCTAAATCTAGTCAAAGTTCCCACAGAAGAATTAGCACACGATCTCAACGCGAAGTTAAATCTAACAGATACTCCAGAAGATGAGGGCGAATATTTGGCAGCGTTAGTGAGCGGGGAGGAAATTGAGCGATCGCTCACTGGAGATGATCGGGTAGAGATTTTCAATGGAGCAGTTGTAGTGGAGGCAAATTCAATGCTGCCTACTTTTAAAACTTACAACTTCCCCACAGGTAGTAAACCAACTGGTATAGCGACAGGAGATTTTGACAGTAACGGATTTAAGGATATTGTGGTAGCAAACTATGAATCTAAGACGGTATCAGTGTTGTTTACTTATAGCAAAGGAGGTCTTTTAACTACAACTGAATTTAAAGTAGGAGGTAAACCTATTTACGTTGCAGTAGGAGACTTTAACCAGGACGGCAACCCAGATATCGCCACAACTAACCCAGAAAACCATACGGTGGCAGTTTTGTTGGGAGATGCTAGAGGTGGATTTAGCAGTCATAACGAGTTTCCTGTAGGTGAACGTCCGTTTGGTATAGTAGTAGCGGATGTTAATCGAGACGGGAAACTGGATATTGTTACCCCGAATACGTTCTCGAATAGTGTCTCAGTATTGTTGGGAAATGGGGACGGCAGTTTTAATATCGCTAATTATAAGGTACAAGGGAGGGTTCCTGTGTTTGTTGCAGTGGAGGATTTTAACGGAGACGGCAACAAGGATATTTTAACAACTAATTTTGAGACCCAGGATATATCTATGCTCTTGGGGGATGGAACTGGTAACTTTAGCTGGTTGGCTAATTTTGCTGCGGGAGGAATGTCTCCTGTTGGTGTGACAGCGGAGGATTTTAATGGAGACGGCAACCAGGATATTGTGGTAGTTACGGAAGTTTCGGACAACGTTTCGGTAATTTTTGGTACGGGAGATGGGCGTTTTGGTATTCGCAATAATGTCTTGCAGATAGACGGTCCCAAAAATATCGCAGTTGGAGATTTGAATGGCGATCGCCAACTGGATATTGTGACGGCGAATTTTGCTCCTGATAATGTTTCAGTGTTATTAGGAAAAGGTGATGGTAATTTTGATACAGCGATTAACTATAATAATGTAGGGGATGCACCTGTAGCGGTTGTAGTAGAAGATTTTAATGGTGATGGCAAGCTAGATATTGCGGTAACGAACTTAGAGTCTGATACGGTATCTGTCTTGATGAACACCACCAAAAACGAGGATTCAGGAGTCAGGAGTCAGGAGGGAAGAGGAAGAGGAAGAAATTAGGGACGAGTCATATAAAATCCGCTAGCATTGGTGTAAAAAGAGTGTGGGAAGGGTGGGAAGTGTGGGGAGATTATAAAAAGATTTGGTAATGGTTGAAGATGGAACATTTTTTTTCTACCGAACTAAGTGGATTTGATATCAGGAGGGAATAGGAGATAATCAAGTGAAACTCTTAGATGTAGTTGCTTTATTAGAAAACTTATCCTAATTAGGGCTTACTGATTAAATCTAAAAGCATTGATATATAAAAGCTTTCCCCTGTGCGTTTGGGAAAAAGTGCAAGCGTTTTGCCAAAAAAAGCTGAAAATGTGAGGATTTTGAGCAGACAATAGCAGCAAAATTAAGGGACTTTCAAATCCGACTACATCCTCTGTAATTCCTATTTCTCCTGTCTCAAGTTTCGAGTCTCCTGACTCCTACCCTTGCCCATAAGACTTTTTCAGCAAGCCCTAATTAGGATTATATCGGGCAAGTCGGAAAAATCGTAGAAATTTATGAACCAATCGTTTTGAAGTTGAATTTAGCGATACTCCGCGACGTGCTTATGCTATTGAAACTATAAAAGAAAAGCAACTAATGTTATATCATGTCCGGTTGAATACTTACACTTTGGAGGAGGTAAGGCAGAAGGCACTTACAGCGGTTTTCATTTCAGTAAACCACAGTAGGGACGTTCCATGGAACGTCCCTACTAGGTTTGAAATGTGAATATGTGGTTCATCAATCTGAAAAGTGCTGTATGCTGGAGGCAGAAGGAAAGAAAAGGTTAGAAGGGAAAAGGTTTTTTATCACTAATTATCCGGACATGATATTATTACATCATTCTCTTCTTGAACCGGAAAAATTCACCACTGAGGTTTCAAAGACCAAATGTGAGGTTTCAAACTTCAACCGAGAGGTCGAATGTTTACTACTCCCCCACTCCCCCACTCCCCTACTCTCCCACGGCTAATTCATTATCCTCAAAGAATATTTACAACCCTGTATTTCTTGAGTCCCACCCTCCCCAGACTTCCCAGACTTCCCACACTCCCCACACTTCCCAGACTTCCCACACTTCCCACACTTCCCAGACTTCCCAGACTTCCCAGACTTCCCAGACTTCCCACACTTCCCAGACTTCCCACACTTCCCACACTCCCCACACTTCCCAGACTTCCCACACTCCCCACACTCCCCACACTCCCCACACTCCCCACCCTCCCCACACTTCCCACACTTCCCACACTCTCCACACTTCCCACACTTCCTACTCTACTTTATATTTAAAATTACGAAGTAGCTCAC
>NZ_JAAHHT010000268.1 GCF_010672085.1 Okeania sp. SIO3I5 | reverse complement strand
TTTATTCTCTTACTGTTCATATAGTATTTGTCACCAAGTACCGAAAAAAGGTAATTGCCTCTGAAATACTCCCGCAGTTACATAAAATATTTGATGAAACCTGCCAAAAGTGGGAATGTGAGTTAGTGGAGTTTAATGGTGAAGTTGACCATGTACATTTGTTAATCACATTTAACCCAAAAGTTCAACTGAGCAAATTTATAGCCAATCTCAAAACTGTTTCTAGTAGGTTGATCCGGAGAGACTTTGCTGATTACTTAGCTAGGTTTTACACGAAACCTGTACTGTGGACTGGTTCTTATTTTGTTGCTAGCGGAGGAGGTGTAACTATTGATCAATTAAAGCAATATGTTGAACATCAATCGACACCTACATAACCTCGCTGTTGGCAATTCCCCTCCCGTTAAATCGGAGATTATAACGGGAGACCCCTTGCCGAATCAAGTTGGGACAAAGTTGAAAGTCGAAAATCAAAAGTCAAGAGTTAAATCGGTAAGATAAGTTTTGATGAAGCTAAAAGTTTGAAATATGTATGGCGAATATTTTTTTCATCCTCATTAAAAAAATAAAATACCTGATTTTTTGGTCAACAATTTGAGCTATAGCAGTGAACTCTGGCTTGCTTTACAGTCCAAACCCTCTAAAGTAAGCTTGAGTCAACAAAAATTTTCAATACAAAGTGCGCACTTTGCTGCTTAAATGAGAAAATTTTATAATTTCTTAAAACAAATAGATGGTTTAATTATCATATCTTGTAAAAACCTGAGCTATACTTTAGAAACCAAAATTAAATTGTTGGCTAAGAAAAAGTTACTTTTAATACCATTTTGATCGTTTAATGTTAATTTAATTGTAATAACATAGAAATTATAAATATGTATGGATGTCAGCAAGAGCTAATTAAAAGTCCAGAAAGTATCCCGTTTTTAGAATACTTATGTACCACGGTTAACCGACTTATTAATTATGGGATTTATTTGGCTAGAAAATGGTATTTTAAGTTGGGATACATCACGGGAAAACACGACTTAGAGAAGCAATTAAGTCAAATCATAATTATCAATTTATTCATTCTCAAGCAGCAAAGCAAACCTTGAGACTACCTGGAAAAGTGAGTTGATGATAGATGAATATTTGTCTATAAACTTACAAACTCTCAAGATCCAGAAGTGGGAAACAGCTTTAGTAAAAATGTCACGCTAGAATAACCATTAGAGCAACTTTAAGAGATAGGAATTAATTTATGTTTGAACGCTTCACGGAAAAAGCAATCAAAGTTATTATGTTGGCCCAAGAAGAGGCTCGCCGCTTGGGACATAACTTTGTGGGGACAGAACAAATCCTCCTGGGTCTCATTGGAGAGGGTACAGGGGTAGCAGCTAAGGTTCTGAAATCTATGGGTGTTAATCTCAAAGATGCTCGGATTGAAGTAGAAAAGATAATTGGCCGTGGTTCGGGATTTGTGGCAGTAGAAATCCCTTTTACTCCCAGAGCTAAAAGGGTTTTAGAATTATCTTTGGAGGAGGCACGGCAATTAGGGCATAACTATATCGGTACAGAGCATCTACTTTTGGGTTTAATTCGAGAAGGAGAAGGAGTAGCTGCTAGAGTTCTAGAAAATTTAGGGGTAGACCTCTCTAAAGTCCGGACTCAAGTAATTAGAATGTTGGGTGAAACGGCAGAGGTAACTGCTGGTGGTGGCGGTGGGCGTACTAAAACTCCTACTCTTGATGAGTTTGGTTCAAATTTGACTCAAATGGCATCTGAAGGTAAGTTGGACCCAGTGGTGGGAAGGCAAACTGAAATTGAAAGGGTAATTCAAATCCTAGGTCGTAGAACTAAGAATAATCCAGTTTTGATTGGAGAACCTGGTGTAGGAAAAACGGCGATCGCTGAGGGTTTGGCACAACGGATTGCTAATAATGATATACCGGATATTCTGGAAGAAAAGCGGGTGGTTACTCTGGATATTGGTCTCTTGGTTGCTGGTACTAAATATCGGGGTGAGTTTGAGGAACGTCTGAAGAAAATTATGGATGAAATTCGTTCTGCGGGTAATGTCATCTTGGTTATTGATGAGGTTCATACTCTGATTGGAGCTGGTGCTGCTGAGGGGGCTATTGATGCGGCGAATATTTTGAAGCCTGCTTTGGCTCGTGGGGAGTTACAGTGTATAGGGGCGACTACTCTGGATGAGTATCGGAAACATATTGAACGGGATGCTGCTCTGGAACGTCGTTTCCAACCAGTTATGGTGGGTGAACCTTCTGTTGATGAAACTATTGAGATATTATTTGGTTTAAGGGAGCGTTACGAGCAACACCATAAATTGAAAATTTTGGATACTGCTTTGGAGGCTGCTGCTAAGTTATCAGACCGTTATATTAGCGATCGCTATTTACCGGATAAGGCTATTGATTTGATAGATGAAGCTGGTTCTCGTGTCCGGTTGATTAATTCTCAATTACCTCCGGCAGCTAAGGAATTGGATAAGGAGTTACGTCAGCTTCTGAAGGAAAAGGATGAGGCGGTTCGTTCTCAGGATTTTGATAAGGCGGGAGAGTTGCGCGACAGGGAAATGGAAATTAAGTCGGAAATTCGTTCTCTTGCTCAGAATAAAAAGCTCGACTCTACCAACGAAGATGATTCTCCAATGGTGACTGAGGAGGATATTGCTCATATTGTGGCGAGTTGGACTGGGGTTCCGGTTAATAAGTTAACTGAGTCTGAGTCTGAGAAGTTGCTGCACATGGAAGATACTTTGCACCAACGTTTGATTGGTCAGGAGGAGGCTGTAAGAGCGGTATCTCGTGCTATTCGTCGGGCAAGGGTGGGATTGAAAAATCCTAACCGTCCTATTGCTAGTTTTGTTTTCTCAGGACCTACTGGAGTTGGTAAGACTGAGTTGACTAAGGCTTTAGCTGCATATTTCTTCGGTTCTGAGGAGGCGATGATTCGCTTGGATATGTCGGAATATATGGAACGTCATACTGTTTCTAAGTTGATTGGTTCTCCTCCTGGTTATGTGGGTTATAACGAGGGTGGTCAGTTGACGGAGGCGGTTCGTCGTCGTCCTTATACTGTGGTGTTGTTTGATGAAATTGAAAAGGCGCACCCTGATGTATTTAATATGTTGCTCCAAATTTTGGAGGATGGTCGTCTGACTGATGCGAAGGGTCGGACGGTTGATTTTAAGAATACTTTGATTATTATGACTTCTAATATCGGTTCTAAGGTAATCGAGAAAGGAGGCGGTGGTCTTGGTTTTGAGTTCTCGGAAAATGAGGCTGATGCTCAGTATAATCGAATTCGCAATTTGGTGAATGAGGAGTTGAAACAGTATTTCCGTCCAGAGTTCTTGAACCGTTTGGATGAGATTATTGTGTTCCGTCAGTTGACTAAGGATGAGGTGAAGGAAATTGCCGTTATTCTGCTGAAAGAGGTATTTAGTCGGTTGACGGAGAAGGGTATTACGTTGGAAATTAGCGATCGCTTCCAGGAGCGGTTGGTTGAGGAGGGTTATAATCCTAGTTATGGGGCGAGACCTTTGCGTCGGGCAATTATGCGTTTGCTTGAGGATAGTTTGGCTGAGGAGATTCTTTCTGGCAAAATCAATGAGGGCGATACTGCTGTTGTTGATGTTGGAGAGGATGGTCAGATTACTGTTTCTAAGAGTGAGGAAAAGGAAAAACGAGAGTTGGTGCCTCAAGGTGTTGAGTAGGATTTAGTTTCTTTCGGGAACGGAAGTTAAATTGATTTTGGATGGAAAAACGGCAGGGAATTTAAATTCCTTGCCGTTTTTTATTTTAGGCAATTAGTGATATAAGTAGGGATTGCTGAAAAAGTCTAAAAGCATTTACAGATAAAGGTTTTAGCTTTTTTAAGTCTTGAAAAAGTACAAGGTTTTTGTTCTAAAAGGCTCAAAAACTGAGGATTTTGGGTTGACGCTCTTGCTGAAAAATCAAGGGAAATTCTTCCTCCTGCCTTCTCAAAATTACCCATTCCTCCTGTCTTCCCCTCCTGGGAGAGGTTAGGGGTGGGTTGTCTCCTGTCTCCTGTCTCCTACCCTTCAATTTTTGGATACTATCAGAAAAAATTTGTCAATGGTTACAATTGCTTAAGCACCTACACCTGTTCAAAATTAGTTTTTTTGAGATTTATTCATCCGTAGAAAGGGTATAAATTTTTGCACCCTATATTGACGAAAAATAGAAGGTTGTAGCTTTTTCAAGGGAAAATTTCCTATTTTTAAACACAAGATAGGCACAATAAACTATGTATCTTAATGATACCAAACCGCTGAAATAACGCAAGTACGTGAAATATTTTGTAACAATTAGCCGAAATCAGATTTTTTTTTATAAGCAGAAAAAATAATAATAGTTGATTATATTTTTTTTACTTATGCTTTTGCGTTCTTGCGGGAAACTGTTTTTTGATTTTGGTCATAGAAGAAGGCGATCGCAACTTCTGTAAGGAAGATTTTAAATAGGGAATCAACAGAATAGGCAATTAATGCCTGCATAAGCACTTAAATGGTTAGAAAGAGAAGCTTATGACAGTTATATGAGTTTTTTTGGTGCAGTAGAAAATCCATACGAAAAACTTGGGCACAGAATAGGTAATTAATGCCTGCATAAGCACTTAGAATCCGGTTATACGATGTATGTTTATAGCTCTATAATTGCTTCAATATTTAATCTCCCCATCTCCCCCAACCATATAATAAGTATTCAACTTTGTAACACAAGCATCCTGCTTGTTACAGGCTGGAAGCCTGTGTTACAAATTACGATAACTAATTACCCGAATTCTATATAAAGTAGTTTTTTTTGTAGGTTTTTAGTTCCCACAATTTTATAATTACAATCTTCTTTTCTTTAAAAAATATCTAGTTAATTAGAACTCATTCGCTAGTTTCAGGACAGTATCGTGAGTTGTTTTATCAAGGTAAAATTCTAGGATGATTAATTTTTCTAGTATTGGTTTTATTAAGTCTAAATATCCTGTTTGTTTGGCTTTTCAAAGTACACCAACTGTACCTGTAATTTTTATGCCTAAATCTCTAGCATAATTTCTGGCTAAACCATCATCTACGATCGCTAAGGAATCAGAAATTTTTAACGCTAAAGCCATTACTTCCTTTTCACCGCGACCAAGAATATCTCCCATTTTTGAGAATTAAGTTAAATTTAAGTCTGGTGATGGATAGATTTGAAACCACGAGTAATTTTCTATTTTTGGCACACCAACTGCTAGATTTTTTCCCTCTTCTAGTTTTATAAAAACCCCCTGGGGTAGAATAATATTTCCATAAAGTTGAGGTAATAACTCAAGTAAATTCGTTTGATATAAATACTGGATAGGGGAAGTATTACTAATAACATTAGGTATTAGCCAAATCGTCAATTAGTTCGGCTTCGGTTAGTTTAAAAGTATTAACGCCATAATCCTCTAATAACAATTCCACTGATGGCTAATACTGTACCAATTAAAAATATTCTGACTTTTCTATTCATTGATTTGCTCTAGAAACTAACCGATAATTTTTAACTTTTGCCTATCAATAAAAATACAGATATAACAAGAGCTAAAAAATTGCTTTTAACTATTAGGCTTTAATATTATTTTGAACATCAATGTTTTGTCAGTCGGAAATTGTCCTGAATTTAATGTCTGAAAAAGTCAGAAAATGTCATATTAAATTTTTAGAGAATAATTAAGGCTTAAAGTTTTTCCTAATAAATGATAAAAAATCAAAAAAATCTTTTTAATCAATCCTCTTGTTTTGAAGAAGAGATAATTATTACAGCAGATTTCAATATGTAGAAGTACAGATATTAATATTAATAATTAAATGTTCCCAGTGTGGGCATCTTGCTCGCATGGATGTACCTCACCAAAGTGGAATCTTCTGTAATTATTAATTGTTAATTATTAATTATTAAAAGTATGGATATTCAAGATGTTTTAAAACTTGCAGATAGTCTAGTTTTTAATCACATGGGAAAACACTTGGATGACTTACAAAAAACGATAATTGAAGGTGTTTGTCTGGGTGAAAAATATGCAGATATAGCAGAAAAAATTCCCTGTAGTGAAGGTTATGTTAGAGATAAAGCTTCAGATTTATGGAAAGTATTATCAAATTTGTCAGGTGAAGAAATTAATAAATCAAATTTTTGTTCTGCCTTAGAAAGATTACAATTTTCGATATCATCAAGTTTTGGTCTTGCTAACCTTGTTGGAGTTACAAATAATTTAAGTTTATGTAGCGATCGCCTCCCCTCTTCAGAAGATAAAACAAACGGCAAAAAGAGAAATAAATCGGCAAACAAAAAATCAGAAAACCATATTACAACCTTACCAAATAAAAATATTAGAGAAGCCCCCGAACTAGGGAAAATCTACGGTCGAATTAAAGAAATATCTACCCTAGAAAATTGGATATTACAAGAAAACAGTCGGTTAATAGGAATATTAGAAATTAGTGGTATTGGCAAAACAACATTATCACGACATTTGCTAGAAAAAGTACAAGATAATTTCGACTATATTATTTGGAAAAATCTATATCATGCTCCCTCTTTATCAAAACTAACCGCCCAATTAGTCTTGTCATTATCAAATCAAATTTATATTAACTTTTCCTTATCCGAAACAACAGAAAAAAATTCACTCTTAGATTTAGAACTAGAAACATTACTATCTATATTTTATGAATATTTGCGCAATTATCGGTGTTTAATAATTTTAGATAATTTGCAGGCAATCTTAGCAGAAAATAAATTTTCGGGAAATTATCAAAATCAATTTCAAAACTACAGTCAATTTTTTCAAAATATAGGCGAACTACCTCATCATAGCTGTTTAATATTCAATAGTTGGGAATCACCATTAGAAATAATCAATATGACAGGTCTGAAAACTCCCGTGAGAATAATGTCATTAAATGGCATTGGAGAAACAGCAAGAGAAATTTTTAAAGAACAAAATTTATCCGATGAAGAAACCTGGCAAAAATTAATTGATACCTATCGAGGCAACCCTTACTATTTAAAAACAGTATGTCGGATGATTCAAGAAATATTCAATGGCAAAGTCAGAGATTATTTAGCGTACAATAGCCTATTTTTAGGCGATGAAATTATTGCTAAATTAGACCGAAATTTTCAAAGATTATCCTTATTAGAAAAACAGGTAATATCTCAATTAAGTCAGATAGATAAACCTGTAACAGTGACAGAAATTTTAGAAAAATTACCACTATCACCACCCCAGGTACTTCAGACAATTCAATCATTAGGAAGACGCTCATTAATTGAAAAGATTACACAAGAAAAATTGACATTATTTACAGTATCGCCAGTAATTAGAGAATATGGAAAAATCCTAGATAAAATTCATAATTAATCTAGAGATGATTCTAAATTTCTTTGAGTAATTTGAGTGATTAATGCGTAATAAAACTGGCAAAAAGTCGAGGGGAGGCAAGAGGCGATCGCTCCACTTCAGAAAATCTCTACTTACCTCTAGAAAGAGCAGATATCTGGAAAAGTCTCTGACAAATTTTCCACTACCTATATATAGAAGTTAAATTTTCATCTCTTAGGAAAACTGGCAAAAAGTTGGGGGGGGTAGGCAAGAGGCGATCGCTATACTTCAGAAAATATCTATTTACTTCTAGCTAGAGCAGATATTCTGGAAAAGTCTCTGAGAAATTTTTGACTTATAGAAGTGAAATTTTCATCTCTGATAAAAACTGGCAAAAAGTTGAGGGTAGGCAAGAGGCGATCGCTCGACTTCAGAAAATCTCTACTTACCTCTAGATAGACTAGATATTTTGGAAAAGTCTCTGAGAAATTTTCTACTACCTATATATAGAAGTGAAATTTTCACCTCTTAGGAAAACTGGCAAAAAGTTGGGGGGTAGGCAAGAGGCGAGCGCTATACTTCAGAAAATATCTATTTACCTCTAGATAAAGTAAATATTCTGGAAAAGTCTCTGAGAAATTTTTGACTATCTATATATAGAAGTGAAATTTTCATCTCTTAGGAAAACTGGCAAAAAGTCTAGGGGAGACAAGAGGCGATCGCTCGACTTCAGAAAATCTCTACTTACCTCTAAAAAGAGCAGATATTCTGGAAAAATCTTTGAGAAATTTTCGACTATCTATATATAGAAGTGAAATTTTCATCTCTGATAAAAACTGGCAAAAAGTTGAGGGTAGGCAAGAGGCGAGCGCTCCACTTCAAAAAATCTCTACTTACCTCTAGATAGACTAGATATTTTGGAAAAGTCTCTGAGAAATTTTCTACTACCTATATATATAAGTGAAATTTTCATCTTCAGAAAATCTCTACTTACCTCTAAAAAGAGCAGATATTTTGGAAAAGTCTCTGACAAATTTTCCACTACTTATATATAGAAGTGAAATTTTCATCTCTTAGGAAAACTGGCAAAAAGTCTGGGGTAGGCAAGAGGCGATCGCTCCACTTCAGAAAATTTCTACTTACCTCTAGATAAAGCAGATATTCTGGAAAAGTCTCTGGCAAATTTTCCACTACCTATATATAGAAGTGAAATTTTCATTTCTTAGAAAAACTAGCAAAAAGTCAAGGTAAAGCAAGAGGCGAGCGCTCCACTTCAGAAAATCTCTACTTACCTCTAGATAAAGCAAATATTCTGGAAAAGTCTCTGAGAAATTTTCGACTATCTATATATAGAAGTGAAATTTTCATTTCTTAGAAAAACTAGCAAAAAGTTGGGGGGTAGGCAAGAGGCGATCGTTCGACTTCAGAAAATCTCTACTTATCTCTAGATAAAGCAAATATTCTGGAAAAGTCTCTGAGAAATTTTCCACTACCTATATATAGAAGTGAAATTTTCATCTCTTAGGAAAACTGGCAAAAAGTTGGGGGGTAGGCAAGAGACGATAACTCTACTTCAGAAAATCTCTACTTACCTCGCTCAAGAGCAAATATCTGGGAAAAGTCTCTGAGAAATTTTTGACTATCTATATATAGAAGTGAAATTTTCATCTCTGATAAAAACTGGTAAAAAGTCGAGGGGAGACAAGAGGCGATCGCTCAACTTCAGAAAATCTCTACTTACCTCTAGAAAGAGCAGATATTCTGGAAAAGTCTCTGACAACTTTTCGACTCTCTATATATAGAAGTAAAATTTTCATCTCTGACAAAAATTGGCAAAAAGTTGGGGGGGAGGCTTGAGGCGATCGCTCCACTTCAGAAAATCTCTACTTACCTCTAGAAAGAGCAGATATTCTGGAAAAGTCTCTGGCAAATTTTTGACTCTCTATATATAGAAGTAAAATTTTCATCTCTGACAAAAATTGGCAAAAAGTTGGGGGGGAGGCTTGAGGCGATCGCTCCACTTCAAAAAATCTCTACTTATCTCTGTTATTGAGCAAATATTCTGGAAAAGTCTCTGAGAAATTTTCGACTAACAATATAGAAGTAAAATTTTCATCTCTGACAAAAATTGGCAAAAAGTCGATGAGAAATTTTCGACTATCTATATATAGAAGTGAAATTTTCATCTCTGACAAAAACTGGTAAAAAGTCGAGGAGAGGCAAGAGGCTATTGCCAAATTAAATCCTTCGTGGTTTGATTGTAAATGGTTATCCGGTCTATCTTTAATATGCTCCGAAACAGTTTATGGAAGATATAACTACTAAACCAAATTTAGTTAAGATTTTAGGTAATTGTAAAATTTCCTACTAAGATTACCATCATAAGTCAATACTGAAAAATCAGATATTGTCAAATTCAATCCTTTATGGTTTCATGGGTACTTGGTTATCGAGTTTATCCTTGATTTGCTCCGAAACAGTTATGAAAGATATAAATACAGAACCAAATAAAGTTGGTACAACAGAAGCAGCATTTCTTTTAAATATTTCTACCGCTAGACTCAGGTTACTTCTAAGGCAAGGTCGCCTCAAAGGAGCCGAAAAAGTCGAACGGTTTTGGGTAATTCCTTTAAATAGTCGAGGAATGCCAGAAATTACCCCAGGTCGTCGAGGTCCTCAAGGAACTTGGAATAAAGGATTCCGTACAGGCAATACTTTTATTCATGTGTTGCGAAAAGAAATTGACTATAACCGAGACCATGGTACTTCCCTTCCAGCCATCTCTGTCAAACAAGGAAACAGAAACGATTACTGCCACGAAGTAGAAATTCTGGGAAATTGCAAAATCATCTATCGACCTCATAAACCTAACAGAAGTCAAGCAGGTGGCGCTCGTCTGTGGATTGAGACGGAGCCTGATGTTGAAATTATTCGTAAATTTTTCCGAGATACAAAACTAGATGAAAATAAACCCCAAGGTTCTAGTTAATTTAGAGTCTAATTTTTAGATTCAACTAATTTTTATCTATATCAATAATTATAGTGGTGTCGGCTTGTTTAAATTGGCTGGCATTGTGGGTTGTTATGCAAATAATTCAAATAATTAATGATATTTCTAACAATATTGATTTTTCTAAAAATCATTTTTGAGGGCTAATTACAGAAGTTAAACAGTTAGACATAACTGGGTATAGGTGGTTTAGCTAAAAATCGAAATGTCAGTATTATCAAATATCAGTATTATTTATTTGCAAAAAACTTAAGTTTTGATTTTTCCCCGCTACTGCTACAGCAGCTATATAATTAGCTTGAGGAATAAATTGATGTAAATACCAATGAGATGCTTCTTCAATATCTCCATTAATACTAAAAAACTCTACTGGTTTTTCTGGGGTTAAACAAATTTCTACTTTTTCTAAACCACCGGCTAATCCATCTCCAGTTGCTTTTAAATAGGCTTCTTTACAAGTCCATAGTTTGAAAAATGTTTCTTGTTGTTTTTGAGGAGGAAGTTGACTAATAAGGTTGTATTCTTGGGGAGAAAAAAAACGTTTTGCTAAATTTTCAACGTCATTCATTGGGCGAATATATTCTAAGTCGATGCCTATTAAATTAACTTGGGTAATTGCATATAAAGCTAAATCTTGAGAGTGGGATAGGTTAAATAATATTGAGGTATTTGTTAAGTATGGTTTGCCGCGATCGCTATAGGCAAATTGTAATTTTTGGGCTTCAATATTTAAGTAACGGCTGAGAATTTTTCTGAGTGTTCCTCTGGCAATTATGAAGCGATTTTTGTCTTTTTCAAAATAAAATCTTTTGGCTCTTTCTATTTCATCTGAAGATAATATTGTTGATAATTTCTCAATTTGACCAGAGGATAATTTTAGGTTTGTACTCCAAATATGAACGTTATTTTCTGATAGTTCTAATTTTTTTTCTGGCAGATTGAGAAACATTTATTATTAATTATCTGATTATTTTAGTTGAATAAAAAATCATGCGTATAGGCGAACTAACCCCATGATACTTTTATCTTACTAGAGGCAATCGCCAAATGCAACCGCTTGAAAAAACCTGATCAAATCGCTCAAATATTGGCAAATATCAAAAGGAAAAACACCACGGTCACGTTTCGTCAATCATTAACGTCAAAGACTTGTCACAATGTCAGCCAAAAGGTTCGCACTGTGGCATAACCAATGATTCCCAGTTAGAGACTGAGATGCTATAATAGTCATGACGACATAAAATCGCATCCCAGGACTTTATCACTTTATTTAGTTTATTCCACGCGCTCCAGACGTGCTTTCCTTTGTTCACCAAAGGATAGGCGGTTAAGGAGCGCGGTAGTCGTTCTGAAAGTCTCATCCCACGTCGAGCCATAACTAGGGCTGCCGCTTCGTCACTAGCTAATCCATACATTCGGACGTATTTAACCAGACCAATTAAACTGCTGTATGCTGGATTGACTTTGATTAGTTTTATACCCCGATTACTCAGAATTGCTTCTAATTTTTCCGAAAAAAGACTATATGCCCAACTAGATAGCATTCGAGAGTATTTTTTACCCTCCTCTCGTAGTTGTTCTTTCTTCTTACCAAAATCCAGATTTTCTACTACTACTGGGCTTGCATATTTATCAGCTAATTGCTGAATTTGAAGAACCGCATTAACTATTTGACCATCTTGCTTATTCTTTGGCAATCCCATTTCTAATGGTATCTGTCCATGTTCTCTTAAATTTCCATCTGCATCACAGT
>NZ_JAAHHT010000267.1 GCF_010672085.1 Okeania sp. SIO3I5 | reverse complement strand
GAAAATTTCTTTATGACTATAATGTTTTTCTAACTGTTCCTGATTCTTTGTTCCCTGTTCCCTGCAATATCAAAAATATTACAGATTGTTGCGTAAGTTAATAAAAGTAAGACTTGGATCGCCTCTATCCCTTAATCTAAAGGTTGGCTATTGATACAATTTTCTGAATCCTAGTAAACTTTTGTGTGTTATGGCCACACATGATAAATCAGATTTAATAATTTTAAGGAGATTCTGACGTGGCGATTCCATTATTAGAATACAAACCTATAACTCAAAACTCACGGGTTGTGGGTTATGAAGTCCCCGGTGACGACCAACCAATTATTTATTCTGCCGAACTTTTACCCTCTGAATCAGAGTGGGATGAGTTAATTTGGGCAGCTTATCGCCAAATTTATAGTGAACATCAGATTCTGAAGAGCGATCGCCAAATCTTCCTAGAGTCTCAACTAAAAGATGGTCAAATTACAGTTCGAGATTTTATTCGAGGTTTGGTAATTTCTGCTCCATTCCGTCGGAACAACTACGAGACTAATAGTAATTATCGCTTTGTTGAGTTATGTGTTCAACGGGTGTTAGGTCGTGATATTTATGGTGAAAGGGAAAAGCTTGCTTGGTCTATTATTATAGCAACCAAGGGTATTGAAGGTTTCATTGATGAGTTGCTTGATAGTGAGGAATACCTGGACAACTTTGGTTTTGAAACTGTGCCTTACCAGCGTCGTCGAGTTTTACCCCAGCGTGATGGAGGAGAAACACCTTTTAATCTGAAGACACCTCGTTATGAGTTCTACTATCGGAGTATTCTTGGTTTCCCTCAAGTTATATATCAAAATCAAATACGTCGCTTTACTCCTCAAGAAAAGCAGGCCCAGGCAGGCGATCCTTCTCTATACTTGAATTTGGCACGGAGTCTTGGTGTACAAGGGACTGCAGCACCAAAACCTAACTTAGGTAGTATCAACCTAAGTATGGTGCCTTATCGTAAGGTATAATTCATGATTTTGCTTTAATATTCCTGTTGAGTGGAATTAAGTTTTGCAGGGATGGATTATTTGTGCAGAGTATTTGGTTAATTTGCCAAAACTCTTGATATGAATATTCTATCCCTACAAATTTTATGAGGTTTATAATTTCCTAGAAATCTGGGGCAAAAATATTAAAAGAAACTTATACTAATAGTTACTAAATCTATAGAAAAATTTTTTTTGCGGAAAGTTTTAATTAAGTGTTACCTTAACGGGGTGAACTACAACACCACGCCAGTTGCTTGACTTTCGGGAGACCCGCCCAACGCACTGGCTTCTCTATCCCATTGCTAAAAGCGTTTGGGACTACTTTTCTTATCGGTATTTAAACGAACATTGACATGACTCTTTGTATTTGACACCAGATGATTTTTTTTAATAATAGTACGTTCTACTAACTGTATTATCCCTCCTGTAAAAATTTAACGAGCTGTTCTGCAATCCTTTCTCAGTCTAAGATATTTTTAGTTGTTTTCCTATGTTTTTCTATAAAATTAATAAAACTTTACAATACCAATTTCATAAAATATTGCTACAGTTATGACAAACTTAACTGGGAACAGGGAAAGAAAAACACAATAAGAAAGAGGAAAAAAGATTTAATTTTTAGAATTTATGGAATTTATATTTTTGGCATTGCTGAAATAAGGTATGAAATTCGTATCGGAGTAAGATTGATAGTAAGGAAAAAAGCTATGGGTGACTATTGACTACTATACGGGCTATTTCTGTTTGTCATGCTCCTAATTACGCGAATCGACCCTACTAAAAATCATACAATCATTCAGTAACGCCATATTTTTTTTTGCAAAAATAAATCACCAATTAAGATGTAACTACTTATGCATGAATTTGGTATAACAGGGGATTGATTGAGTAAATATTAAGAGGCTGAATTTTATGTTAAATTTAACCGTAATATACCTAAGTAAGAAATATTTCATTAATTAGCCGTAATAAAAATTATATAGCTGTCCTTACGAGAAGATTTTTCGCTCTTTCCTCTTGTTCCCTACTCCCTATTTCCTAATATCTAAATATAAATAAATTGACTAAGACAGAGCAGGTAAGAAGTTTTGAGTAATGTTTTGATGGGATTTTCTATAGCTCAAATTATTGTTAAGGTAAGTTTGAGTACCTTTACTACAATCTTGATTAAAAAAAATTATACGATCGCGCCCCTTTTCTTTAGCATTGTAAAGTGCTTCGTCTGCTTTAGCAATTAGAGATTGTGAAGACTCTGTTTTAGTAGGGGTGACACTTGCAATTCCCATACTCATAGTAACGTATTTACTTACTCTAGAAGTAGAATGATTAATTTGTAGTTTATGAATCGCTGTACGAATTAATTCTACCACTTTTTCTGCATTTTTACCAGATGTATTTGGTAAAATTATTGCAAACTCTTCTCCTCCATAACGAGCTACTAAATCTGCGGAACGTTTAACAGTTTTTTTAATAGTTTGAGCAATTTTTTGTAAACAATCATCTCCTGCTAAATGACCATAGTAATCATTATAATATTTAAAATAATCTACATCACATAAAATTAAAGATAAAGGCAATTTTGTTCTTGTCAGTCTACGCCATTCTTTTTCTAAATATTCATCAAAATAACGACGGTTAGCAATACCTGTTAAACCATCAAGTCTAGCAACTTTTTGGAGTTGCTGATTAGCAACAATTAAAGCTGCTTCTGCTTTTTGTAAGGCTAAGTTTTGCTTTGTTAGTTCTGATTCTACTTGTTTTTGATTTGTAATATCTATAATTAAACCTTTAATTGCTAATACTTCGCCATTTGAACAGTAAACTCCTTTACCTTGTTCCCAAACCCACTTTAGTTCTTTTTTGGCTGTAATTATCTGATAAATTAACTGAAATGGTTGATTGTTAACTAAAGCTTTTTGTCTTTTTTGCCAAAGATATTTTCTATCTTCAGGGCAAATTAATTGGTTATAGATAATTTGATTTTGAATCAATTCCTCTGATTGATAACCAGTCATACTATAAAAATTGTCACTGACAAAGTTCATGTTTAAATTACAATCATTACTGCTATAGTAAACTATCCCTGGTAAATTTTCTATTAGACTTCCTAGCATTAATTTCTGCTCTTTGAGTTCATTTTCTACCTTTTTTCTTAAAGATATTTCTTGTTGTAATTTTTGATTTTGATATTGTAGTTGTTTTTTCAAAGAATGTATTTGAAGATGGCATTTAATTTTTGTTAAAACATCATCTACTTGTATAGGCATTCTAGTATTATCTAAGTTTTCTATATTTAGTTGCCTAACTTGATCGGTATCATTTTGATTGGCTCCCATGAAAATTATCGGAATATTTTTTGTTGATTCTGAAGTTTGCACAAATTGGCAAATCTGCAATTTATCTTTTAAAGTCAAATTTATTAATATTAGCTCTACCGATATATTTTGTAATGTATTTATAGCTGCTTCTGTACTATGAGCGACTACAAATTCATAGTTATTCTCTCTCAATAAAATAGATAATAACTTGAGGTTGCTATAGTTATTTTCTACTATACAAATTACTGGTTTAGGAGATGCTTGAAAATTTTTCATTTTGATAAAAATCTGAAATTATTGACAATTAAATATATAGCTAAGAAAGAATTAATTAGGGCATAGACTGATCATGGCTCTTATACTATTTCTCTGTAACAATGCACTTAATAATTATTATACCATTTCTCTGTAACAATGCGCTTAATAATTATGACTCAAACCTGAATTTCACCAATAGTTGTTATCTTTTATTAAGCGCAACTTCATGGAGAAATAGTATTAGGCATATCTAGGTTTTACTGACAGCTATTATCTTTTATTAAGCGCAACTTCATAGAAAAATGGTATTAGACTAGAAAATGTTTTTCCAACTGTTCCCTGTTGCCTATTCCCTATTCCCTATTCCCTATTCCCTGCTATTTTTCATATAAATAAGAAAAAACCTCTTGCAAAGTTTGAGGATAATTGTATCCCTTAATCCTTATCTTTCAACAGCATAGATAATAACTTGAGGTTGCTATAGTTATTTTATACTATATAAATTACTGGTTTAGGAGATGCTTGAAAATTTTTCATTTTGATAAAAATCTGAAATTATTGACAATTAAATATATAGCTAAGAAAGAATTAATTAGGACATAGACTGATAATGGCTCTTATACTATTTCTCTGTAACAATGCACTTAATAATTATTAGGCAGAGCTGGGTTTAGCCGAATAATTAGGATTTGCTGAAAAAGTATTTTTAGTAGGGGTAGGAGTCATGATTTAGGAGTCAGGAGTCAGGATGGATGGGGAATTTAGAGGACGTAGTCGGATATTTTATCCCTTGATTTTTCTGCAATTATTCTGCCTTTTATCCTAACTTTTTAGTCGCTCAAGCTGAAAAAGTTGCACTTTTTTTTCGCTCTACAAAGGCTAAAATCTTTATCTGTTAACACTTTGAGATTTAATCAGCAAGCCCTAATTAATAATTAATAATTATTAATTAAATAATTTAGGTTAAAAGCTTCCCCTTAAAAGGGGAAAAAATTTATTTTTTCCTTTTAGTCAATCCTCTACCTTTTAGAGAGAGGTAATTATCAATTATCAATTATCAATTATCCATTAATGAATGACAGCTATTATCTTTTATTAAGCGCAACTTCATAGAGAAATAGTATTAGTTTTTCCAACTGTTCCCTGTTCCCTGTTCCCTGTTCCCTCTTTTCTGGAGATGTCTAATGAAGTACATCTATCTTTAATTTCTATTCTATTCCCTGCTCTCTGTTTCCTGTTCCCTAAAACCTACAATTTTGTTTGTATCTCACACTTTTTGGGAATTGCTATATATGTATAATTAAAAGATGCTATTCCTGGTTTAATATTTTCAACCATATAACAACCGTAGTACCACGATTAATTACTAAATCTTGCTCTTTTAAATAACTGGGTAACCATTGAATCTCCACAGGAGAATATACTTGAATTTTACCTTGCATTTCATCTATCAGATCGCGAGCAATTACTAATCCTAATCCTGTTCCTGGAATATTTGTATTAGCTTTTTCTCCTCGATAGTTTCGTTCAAATAAATGCTCTAAATCTTCCGATGGAATGCCATAACCTGTATCGCTAATAGCTATAGCCAGCATTGCTTCTATTTCACTATTAATTAATTTATTATGATTTAGTTCTGGAGCTAAAGTTGCTAATTTAATATAAATATTTCCTGCTTTTGGAGTATACTTTAAAGCATTATCAATAATATTACTTAAGACTTCTCGTAAAGCTTTATAATTAGCTTTTACGATTGGTAAACCATGGGGAAAATCAACTTGTAAATCTATATTACTTTCATCGGCAATTGCTTTTGCAGAAACTAATAAAGGTTCTAAAACTTGTTGTACAGAAACTGACTCTAAAAAATTAGCTCCTGGTAAAAGTGGTAGAGGTTTAGATTTTTGATTAGCTTCTTGATGAGCATCAATTATTTCTTCTATATCTCCATTTTGAGTTGTGCTTTGAAGATACTCACTTTCAACAGGAATACTCAATATTTCTTCCCCAACATCAACAGTTTTATCTATTTGTTCGATTAATTCTTTGAGGCGATCGCTTTCCCGTAAAATACTATTAACTATATTCCAGTTTTTGTCTTCTGGTAAAAATCTTTTCAATAATAACTTACCAAAAGTACGTAGTGCAGTTAATGGACTTTTCAACTGATGCAGTATATTGTGCATCGCATCAAACTGTTCAGATTGTAACTCTTGTTGTTGCTGAAATTGCTGCTTTAACCATTGAGAATGTCGATCTAAAATGCAGGCTATGGCAATAGTATGAGCTACTTGTTGAATTTGAGTTTTTTCTATTTGATTCCAGAATCGATCTTCTCTTGCTGTTACCAGTAATCCCATAACTACTCCATCATGGATTAAGGGTAAAACAATTTGACGTTGTTGCCAAGAATGATTTTTTTGCCATCCAGAATTTGATTCTGTTGTACAGTTGTTTGCTTCTAAAATTGGAGAATTTTTGCCGATCGTTAAGGGTGCTGCTGATAATTTCGGAAGGTTATCTAATGTTTGTATTTCTGAAGTTACTTTTAAAATCGAAGTTGCTTCCCCATCTTGCGGTATTTCTGGATCTGCGATAATCGGAACTAGCTTAATTTCACCCCCTTCTAGCAGTTTCTCTGTCAAGTAAACTATGCTTAAAGTCGCACCCCAACTAGATACAAGAGCGAGCTGGGATCTGCAAAGTTCAATAAATTCTGTAGTGGTGGGCATTAGCATGACAGCTATTTGTGGGATTTTCCACTGGACATCAGTTTATTTTAGATTTTAGATAACAGAGTGTATATTTTGTATCAAAATATTAAAAACACTTGAGTTTTTCAGCTAAAATTTATATAATCTTATCATATTTGGTAGCCATAACTACACCCATCGGCTAACACAGGAGGTAAGGAAATTGGCTAGAAGACGTAAGCGCAAAAGTCGTCGTAGACAAGAAGGACGCAGGATTCTTGAGCAAGTGGCTCAGTACAGTATTGAAAGTGGTGAAGATAAACCAGTCACTGCTGCTCGTAAGTTTATTCATGCCCAAGGTATTGTCCCACCTGCTGTACTTCTAGTGAGAAGAAATGAGCATACCACTGATAGGTACTTCTGGGCAGAAAAAGGTTTATTTGGAGCCCAGTACGTTGAAGAAAATCATTTCTTGTTTCCTAGCTTAAAATTTTTGATAGAACTTAAGACACCTGAGAAAAAACAGGTACTCAGTTCTACCCCAAGTCTAACTCAAGTTTAAGGACGTTGTATCAAACGTTTTTTGATTGGTAAGCTAGTATGTTTTTTTTTGAGTTATGAGCAACAAGTAGCAACTCCTAATTAAATTAAGCAAGAGGGTAATGCTGAATTGGCATTCCCGGCTTATTTAATTTACCATTGTATTTGTCAAAGATATTGCCTTAGAAGGCTAAAGGAACTAAGATTTTAAGCTTCCATCTGCCAATGGACTTAAACTCTTAGTTATTTTTATTTTTTCTACCTTACCAAAATAAATTGCCGATACTATTTTGATAACATTTTTTAACAATGCACAATAGAAATATCTACTAATGACGTGGATTATTTCCCAATTTCGACATTTTTTTTTTCATCAACCCTTTCATCTTTTGCTTTACTTATCAGCATCTGACGAAAAAGAAGATGAATTGCTTAACCCAAAAATTAGGTCGATCGATTCTCCTTTCAAGAAGATGAAAAAAATCTAACTTCAGTATTTCAAGCCTTTTGGTTTAGCAATCGGTACTCATAACAGATAACTATCCTGGCTTTTCCTAAAAATAACTCTTTTTCAGAAATTTTAACACAAAGGTCAACTCTCGATCTTTGTTATTTTTTGTTAACAAATAGGCAAAAGTTAATCAATCTCCTAAAGTTTTATATTTTTAGTTTTATTCTTGGTATGCTGTCAACTTAAGAGCGGTTTGTAAAGCTGCCAATTCATCCCTATGAGCTGTTATGGAAAGTAAACTTTTGGTTTTTGAACCCTCAGTCAATATTCCGTCCAACTTCAGATAGACTTGTTCTGGACGCTTAGACTTTTGCCAATAAAAAATACCAGCTAAAGGCGATACCAAAACTAGCCATATAAAGTATTTACCAAATTCAGGAACTAACATTGATACAGCCAACCCAAAACATAAAGCACCTCCCGCTGCTAATATTGTTAAGAAAAATGCCAAGAACCAACTAGGACGAACTATTCCTTCAAATGTAAGTTGATTCTGAGCGGCATTAAAATCAACAATTCGGTAAGCTCGATCACCAAAATATTCTTTTAGCTCCTTTAAAAGTGAGTCAGCTTCCTGTTCAGCTATCAATTTCAGATTTTTAGTCCGAGGTTTAACTGATGCCTTGATAAAAAAAACTAGACCAATGCTAGATAAAAATGTCAGTATAAATGATGAGATTAGAGCTGTATTATTCATACAATAATATATTTCAATTGTTTTTTATCTCTTCTTTTTTACAATAATTTACAAGATAAAAAAAGACTAGCTGCTTTGTGACTAACATCAGCTAGGGCCTATATTTCTATTTATATTTAATAATTGAAAATATATTTTTCAGTATTTGGCCAAAAATAGCAGCAAAGTGGCCCCCACCAATATCCTAAGAATGTTCTATTTATCGAAAAATTGGGGTAAGTGCCTCGCCCTTATAGGGCGACTTTTTTAGGAATTCCCGCGCCTAACCGCCGGGGAGGATGTTAAAAGCTGGATGGTTGAATTTGAGGCCGAATATGAGCATGATTAGTATACTCATACCAAAGTCTTGACAAATCTATAGCTTGAGGTTGCCATTGGGGAATAATTTGATACATTCTCCGTGGGCGTCCTCTTCCTTCTACTTTTTTCCAATAGCCCATAATTGTACCTTGGTCTTCTAGAAATTTCAGAGCGCTATACAACACAGTGTCAGAAAGTCGATAAATAGGATAGTCCCTTTCTAGTTGGCCAATCAATTCAGTTCCATAAGAGTCTCTTTGCAATAATACAGAAAGGATATAGCACACTGCTAGTTCTTTATTTAGATAAACCGGAGGGGGACTTTGGAAAAATTGATAAATGTCCTTGAAAGAAGTCATCTGAATTTACCCACTCACTCTATCTTCCAATTTATCGTGCTAATCATTAGACTGACCACTCTTTCAAAATTCAAAATTCAAAATTCAAAATTCAAAATATGTTCCCACCATTCAAAAATCAAGTCAAAACACTAAGATATAAATTCAAAATTCAAAATTCAAAGTATGCTCTCGGCATTCAACCATTAGTTATTAGCTATTAGCTTCTGAGCAGATAAAGGATGTCTAAATCAATTGAGGTTTGGAGTAGTCAGGAGATAAAGTGAGTAGCCTTACTTTTTGAATTTGGTATAAGATATCAAGTCAAAATTCAAAATTCAAAATATGCTCTCGGCATTCAAGCATTAGTTATTAGCTATTAGCTTCTGAGCAGATAAAAGATGTCTAAATCAATATTGAAATACTGAGGGATAATTAACAGAATGATTAAAAGCACATCAGTTAACCGGAGGTTATCTACCAAGGAAATTATAGATTTTTTTCCGAATAATTTTAGAGACTGATATGACTTATACCAATTTGTATTTCATTTTTCTCGCTGGGGTGCTAATACCTAATAACTGAATGTTTATGTTTTGAGATTAGTTAAGTTAGATTTATGCCTAACATAGCTTGTAAAGTTAAAGTTAGGAAAGTAAATGTCCCAATAATTAAGCCAATAAGAGCGATCGCCGTAATAGGTTTATTTAAAAGTGGTTTTAGTTGATCGAATAGAAAGAAGAATATGCCAAGGGTTATGGTGATAAAGTACCGTGGGTAGCGGGAGACGTTGTTAAAGAATTCTTGCATGATTTTGTTAGATAAAAATTTAACTCTACACAATATTATTAGTTTAATATCTGATTAGTCAATTTGTGACCAGATCCAAGATATCCATCCTTTTACAGTAGACGCTCGTCTATCTATTGTTGTATTTCCGATTTCTAAATTACTTTCACACATAAGTTGAGTAATTTGCTTTTTTGAAGGAATATCCCTAATTTATAACGATAACTTAAATGCTTGATTAAATACTTCGTGCGCCAAAATTGTTTCGATTAACTTTAAATATTTTAATTTATGTGGTTGACGTAAAATATCTTTTGCTTCATCGGTTAATGTGAAGATTTTTCCCTGTTTTTCTATAAGACCTAAATATATTCCAGCACTTGTATAATAATTTGTTTGTCTTTTATCAAACTGATAATTTTCTGTAATCTCATTTGGAGTTAAATCATTTTCTAATAGTAGGGAGATTAAGTCTATTAGTCTGTCAAATCTATCTGCTTGTGGAAATGGAATTTTTACAGGTTCAGGAATTATTTGAATTTGATTTAGTAGTAAATTTATGTCAATTATTTGTATTTCCTCATTAAATAATTCTTCCATTGATGTGGTTGACGCAAAATGTATTTTGCTTCATCGGTTAATGTAAAAATTTTTCCTTGTTTTTCTATCAATCCTAAATATTTTCCAGCACTTGTATAATAATCTGTTTGCCTCTTATCAAACTGATAATTTTCTGTAATTTCATTTGGAGTTAAATCATTTTCTAGTAGCAGGGAGATTAAATCTATTAGTCTGTCAAATTTATCTGCTTGTGGAAATGGAATTTTTGCAGGTTCTGGAATTATTTTCATCTGAGTAAGTAATGAGTTTACTTCACTTGTCCGTATTTCTTCTGAAGCAATTTCATAATTTTTCTGTTCTACCAAAGTGATAGAGTTATAGTCTGATATATCTGCAAACTCATAAATAAAAAAACTGAAAATATCGTTAGAGTAAGTCATTAATACTGGTACAACTTTTTTAGTGATTTTATTTGACCATAATCGATAGGGATAATAGATTTGTCTAATTAAAAAATCCTCAACTCTGTAATTTTTAGCTTCGATTAAAATTAAACGATCGTCTGTTTCAAAACCTCCATCTATTTCACACTGAGAATTAATAACATTGATTGAATATGATTGGTTGTTAATACAATTTTCAATGGAGAAATCAAAGGTTCCTGTAGACATTCTACCTGAGACAGTGAATCTAGTTTTTGACTCTACTAAGTCATCAATAATACCGAGATTAAACGCACAAAGTAATGCAGAACTTTCAGAATATAAATTAGTGTAATCTATCGTTTCGATTTCTCTGGGAAACTGCCAATAAATAGTGGGAATTTCCAGATCGTACTTGACTGGTAAGTGTGTATGAAAATGACCGATAATATATTGAGAACGAGAAATTGGTAGGATTGATAAATTATTATCTCTAAATATTTTTGGCAAGTTAACAATATGGTCAAATTTTGCCATAAGTCTACTCTCTCGTTCCTGATTAATTTGAGATGCTTCTATTTTAAAACAGCCGTTTTTATTTACTTCTTCTAATATTTTATATCTCTCAAATAGCTTTTCCCATCCAACATCATTTTTAGTCATATTTAATCTTGCTTATACGGAAAAATTCAAGACTAGAATTTCATAGACTCTTCCTCTTTTGAATCCTTTTTGATAATAAATTGATAATTATTGCCAATTTCACTATAACAAGCTATTATACCTTTGTTGGTCAATCAGGAAAGATGAGGCAATGTCACTAGCAATTGTAACTGGAGGAGCAACTGGAATTGGTGCTGCAACAGTCCGGAAATTTGCTTCGGAGGGTTTCAATGTAGCATTTCTTGATCTAAATATTAGAGATGGAAAAAAGTTGGAATCAGAATTTTCTTCAGGTTCTATTCTTTTCCTTGAGACTGATGTTAGCTCTAAGTTAGCTGTTGAACAGTCCGTTAATTCGGCAGTCGAAATGTTTGGTCAACCAGTCGTCCTTTTTGCTAATGCAGGGGTGTTTCGACCAACCAGTATTTTTGAGTTATCGGAGGAGGATGTTAATTTTATGATTGATATTAACCTCAAGGGTATTCTTTATTCCGTTGCTGCTGTTGCTGGTTATATGAGAGATGCTAGAAAGGGAGCAATTGTTCTTATGTCTTCTGACCAGGCGTTTGTTGGAAAAAATGGCTGCCTAGTTTATGGGGCATTTGCTAGGTAACAAAAAAGCTGGAAAAACTTGTTGTTTTCCCGCAATTTCTTACATAAAGTTGTGATTTTGCGTTCTTTTTAATTTTATAATCAAAAAAGTTAGGGTGATAATAAATGGCCACAATAACATATTGTCAAGCATTACCAGAACCATTAGATGAATTAAATGCTTTAGGGATGACCAAATTTCAGGCATTCCTGGTAGCATACTCCCCAATCCAACGCCAGGCAGTATGTGAAACGGTTCAGAATTTATTGTCTGGTAATGGGTTTAATAAGTCTACCTGGAATACTTATGTACAAAAAGCCTATCAAATCAATAAAAGACACGCTAATGGTGTAATTGCATTTGCCTTTGGCCAGGTAGAGTCTGCCAAAGAGTGTCGTCAGAATCACATTAAGCAGTTAGGAGGAAAACTAAAATCTGCTATTGATTGGTTAAAAAAATCAGAGAAAAAGTTAAAAGATGCTAGAAAGTTTTATC
>NZ_JAAHHT010000266.1 GCF_010672085.1 Okeania sp. SIO3I5 | reverse complement strand
ATATTTCCTTATATTCAATCTGATGGTTTTAACCAGAGGTAATTATCAATTATTCATTGTTCATTATTCATTCTTCATTCTAAAATCTACCTCCCATAAACCCGGTTTCTTATAATACTTCCATTCCCAACGGATTAGATAGAACTATTCAACCGAACATGATATAATTCTTTGCTATGATGTTTTTGATAAGCCCTATATTCCGTACTTCTTGACCAAAAAATCAGGTCTCAAACCTCCCCAATCAAGGGGATGAAAAAGCGGTCGAGGGATGCCGAGGTTTCCTCGGCATATCCAATCGACCAAGAGAAATATTCGGTTCAATATTTCAAGTCTCTGACTTTCCTGCGGAATGCGGAGCAAACAGGCAGAGGTGCTGATAACTGATAACTGATAACTGATAACTGAAATGAGCTGCGGAATCTGGGATAAAAAATTAGAATCAAATAAAATGGATAGTAAAGAAGAAATTCTCACAACAGAAACTGTCAATTCAACTATTGACTATAATGAACAAATTCATATTCCTGGTTGGATTCAATCTCATGGAGCATTATTGGTTTTGCAAGAGCCAGATTTTGATATTATTCAAGTTAGTAGTAATACAGAAGAATGGCTAAATATTCCCCCAGAAAATCTACTAAGACAAAACATAAAATGTCTCTTAGAATCTCATCAAATAGATAATATCCGCAAGAATTTAGCGGGAGATTTTGAATATATAAACCCAGTCAAATTATCTATTAAATGTGGAAATGAAGTTAAATTATTTAACTGTATTATCCATCGTAATGATAGGGTTGTAATTCTAGAATTTGAACCTTCTGAAGATAAATCAGAGCCAGATTTTTCCCAGTTTTATCAACTGACTTTGCCCACAATTAATCGAATTCAGAAATCTGTCAATTTACATGAACTTTGTGCGATCATAGTTAAAGAAATTCGCAAAATTACTGGGTTTGACAGGGTGATGATCTACAAGTTTCATTCTGATGACTCTGGAGAAGTTATCGCCGAAGATAAACGAGAAGATATAGAAGCATATTTAGGTTTACATTATCCTGCTTATGATGTTCCGCAACCAGCAAGAGATATTTTCTCTGTTAACTATCTACGAATTATTCCAAATATCAACTCTCAAGCTGTCGAATTAATACCTAAAAATAATCCTTTAACCAACCAACCCCTAGATTTAAGCTTTTCTGTACTACGGGGTGTTTCTTACTGTCATCTAGAATATCTCCATAATATGGGTGTTATGGGTTCAATGTCAATTTCTCTGGCGAAAGAAGGAAAACTATGGGGGTTAATTGCTTGCCATCACCAATCAGTTAAGTATATTTCCTACAATAAACGAGTGGTTTGTGAATTTTTAGGTCAAGTAATGTCGATTCATATTCCAATTAGAGAACAAAATGATAATTTAGATTATAAAGTTACTCTCAAGTCTGTTCAATCTGAGGTGATAAAGATTATTTCTGAGTCAGAAGATTTATTAACTGTTTTCAGAAATATCGGGAGTAAATTATTAACAATAGTGGGAGCAACGGGAGCTGTAATTTGTCTGGAAGGAGCATACCACAAAATAGAAAAAACACCAAGCGATGCAGAAATTACAGCATTACTAAATTGGCTAAAAAATCGGATCGATACTGATATATATTCAACTGATTCTTTGCCCATAATTTACCCTCCAGCTAAAGAATTTAAAGAGATTGCTAGTGGATTATTAGTACAAGAAATTGCCAAGGTACAAGAAATTTATGTTTTGTGGTTTCGACCAGAAGTAAGTCAAACAGTTAATTGGGCGGGAAATCCAGAATATCCGATTGAGATTGAATCTGATGGTACAATGAAACTTTGTCCTCGAAAATCTTTTGTAGAATGGCAAGAAATAGTTCAATTTCATTCCTTACCTTGGCAACTTTATGAAATACAAGGAGCGCAGGAGTTTAAAACTGCAATTGTGGGAATTATAATGCGCAGAATTTCTGAATTAGCAAAAATAAATCTGGAATTAGAAAAAAGTAATAGTGAGTTAGATTCTTTTACTTATATTGCTTCCCATGATCTAAAAGAACCATTGCGGGGTATTCATAATTATTCTACATTTTTGATGGAAGATTATGGGGAGATTCTTCAGCAAGATGGTCGAGAAAAATTAGAGACTTTGGTGCGTTTAAGTCAACGGATGGAGGATTTAATTAATGCTTTGTTATTTTTCTCCCGTTTAGGTCGTCAAGAACTCGATAAATCTGCTATTAATCTGAATGAATTAATTGCAAATGTGGGAGAGGTTGTTATGGCCAGTAAACCAGACGTGTCTTTTGAAATTAGAAAGATGGATAATCTGCCAGCGATATATGGAGACAAAATTCTTCTGGAACAGGTATTTAGCAATTTAATTAATAATGCAGTTAAGTATAATAAAAAAGACGCTAAAATTGTAGAAATAGGTTATAAAGAGACTGATGAATCTGCTAGTATTATATATGTCAAAGATAATGGTATAGGTATTCGAGAAAAGCATCAAGAGACAATTTTTAAAATTTTTAAAAGATTACACGGTCAAGATAAATATGGGGGTGGTACAGGAGTAGGTTTAACAATAGTAAAAAAAATTATTGAACGTCATGGTGGTCAAATTTGGCTAGAATCTAATTATGGAGAAGGAACAACATTCTATTTAAAATTATGGAATCAAGAATAAATATAGTAATCCTTAATATTTTGTCAACAATCTAAGAATAGAGTAGAGAAAAACTGTGAAATTATTACCCCTGTTCTCTAATTCCAAGAGATTTTTTTCAAAACTAAAGTATCATTGCCATAAATGAATCAACTACAAAATAATTATCAAAAAAACTTATCTTTGCTAGTAGTTGAAGATAATCAAGAAGATTATGTTGCATTAACTAGAATTATGAGAAAGCTAGATTTTCAGTATCCTATATATCACTGTGAAGATGGAGATGAAGCACTAGATTTTCTGTTTCAGACAGGAGAATATTCTGATCCTGAAATAGCTCCTCGTCCTACAATAATTTTAATAGATTTAAACTTGCCGGGAACTGATGGGCGAGAAGTAATTAAAGTGATTAAAAATAATCAACAACTTAAAAAAATTCCTGTAGTTGTATTTTCAACTTCATCAAATCCACAAGATATTCATATTTGTTATCAACAAGGAGCGAACAGTTATATGCAAAAACCAGTTAATATTAAAGACTTAAGCAAGAATATAGAAATTTTTTTATTCTATTGGTTTCAAGCAGTTATTCTCCCTTATAGTTGAGTTATATAGTAATTATGTAAGTATTCCGGTACAGAAATGCTCCGCAAACAGCTATTAAATCGAATCCCCTTACTTTGGGGCGTTCCTGAAATTTTGGGATGAATATTCAGTGGCGGTGGGACAGGCATCCTGCCTGTTCCTGCCTGTCCCAAAATATCAATAACGGGCAGGATGCCCATTCCACACAAGATACCCATTCCACAAAACTATTAAAATCATCCCGTATTTATGCAACACCCAAACGGGCATTAAATTGAATCCGCTGACAATGGAAGTGTTATAATAAATCGGGTTTGTGGAAGGTTAATATCAGCAAGTGTAGGGCATTTGATACTTTCCCCGGTTTCTCTACTTTTTTATACCGATACTACCATATTTGAGCTGAGAGGTTCCCTCAAAGAGGCAAAAACTCAAACTTTGGTAAGGGTTTGGTCGCCAAACCCCTATAAGACATGAATTCTACCAATACTCCTGGATTTGATATTATCGCGCTACATATCATATTAAGGTTAGGACATTTATAAATTTTGAAACTCTTTGAGAGTCTGCTTTTCCCTATTCCCTATTCCCCAGGGTAATATTTTTACTTGACAAAAATTTACAAACAGTATCTTACAGTGAGAAATCTTCTGAATTAGAATAGGATATGTGATTTTTTGATACAATCGTATTAGCACTAAGTAAATTAGGATAGAAAATTTATAAATAATGCTAGTTTGACATACTCCCGACGTTGCCCTTCTATTCCCCCCTTTCATGCGGGGGGTTAGGGGGGATGGAAAAATAGGGATTCTGAGCGCCTGGGAAACCCTGACCGCTGCGCATGACAGAGGTGATGTCCTCCCCCTGTCTTCATTGAACTTACGATCAATCATAAGTATCGTAATAAAATACCTCCTCGAAAGTCAAGGGGAGCATAACGTTTAGCATGTGGAGGTATCTAACCTTTGACCCTGGCTTTCCCATCCCTGAGCTCTCCTCCCCCCTTTCATGCGGGGGGTTAGGGGGGATGGAAAGCGCGGGACTTCCCGCCAGGGAAGTTAAATCTAGCGATTCAGCGGGCAGTGAGAGCTACGCTCCGCTGACGCGTTTCGCGTGCTTAGTTGCGGAGCAAACGTCCGCGTGTGCCTGTGGACTGACGCCGACGTTGCCAGTGCAATAGGGAATAGAACTGATTATTTAGAGAAAATCTTATGTTTATCTAGATAATTGTAGTGGACTGACACAGCTAAAACTGTGCATTAGATTTTTTATCCCTTGCCACCTTGTCTTCCTTGTCTTCCTTGTCTTCCTTGTCTTCCTTGTCTTCCTTGTCTACCCACAACTAAAAAGTAACGCACCATTTAAGGTGTGTCAGTCCAGTAGGTTTCTAAGAACGGCACTAAGTAGCTAAAACGAGCGTCAGGAATTACTTCTAACTTTATGTCCCTAATCCGACTCTCCTATCTGTACGTCCCCAATCCGACGGCTCCCATGACTGTAGCGCTATATTTCATCTGACTTCTGAGTATCGACTACTTCCGCAGAAAAATGTCTAACCCAACTTATAATCAAAACTCCCATACTGAGGGAAATACCATCAAACCTAAAGTTTTATTACCTAGGATAACTATTTTACTCCTGGATGATTCTGAGGTGGATCGCCTTACCTATATTCGTTATCTTAAATCAGATTTACGCTACACCTACCGCATCATAGAAGCTGAAACTTTAGAAGAAGGAATAGAAATGTGGCAGTCGGAGGAGGTAAATATAGCTTTGGTGGATGTCAACCTACCTGATGGAGATGGATTAGAATTTTTAGAAGCAATTGCCACTAACTACCCTAAAGATAAATTACCTGTAATTGTGCTGACTGGTGTGGGGGATGAGCGGGTTGCAGTACGGGCAATGAAACTCGGAGCAGCAGACTATCTGGTTAAGGGAGATATTACAGCTAACTTACTATGCACCTGCGTTAGTCAAGTGTCTGTTCGCAGCAAGGTCATTACTCAGTCAGACCTAAAGTATGCAATAATTCGGAATCCTCTAATTGTCAATCCAAATACAACGGTTAAAGATGCTATTACCCTGATGAATAAAGAGCGATCGCTAGGCAGCTCTGGCCAAGTAAGAGCAACCCAAGAGAAAGATCGTCATCAAGGGGCAAGGTCAAGTTGCGTATTAGTAGTTGAGGAAAATAGAGTCGTAGGTATTTTAACCGAGCGCGATGTGGTACGCCTCGGTGCTAAAAAGCAACCCCTAGATTGCTTGCTAATGAGTCAAATTATGAAAAGTGTTGTCATTACCCTGCGTGAGTCAGATTTGACCGATTTGTTTTCTGCGATTAACCTGTTTAAGCAGCATCATATTCGTCACTTACCAATCCTAGACGACCAAAAACGCATAGTTGGACTATTAACCCATGACAGTTTGCGACAAGTCTGCCAACAAAATGACTTGCTACAGCTACCTCTGGTGAGGGAAGTAATGAACTCTGAGGTGGTTTGTGCAACACCAGAAACTTCTGTATTGGTAATTGCCCAACTGATGACAGAACATCGCATTAGTTCTGTTGTCATTGTAGAACCTGGTTGTACGACTACACAACCCCAACAAATTCCGGTGGGGATGCTGACGGAGCGAGATCTAGTAAAATTTCAGGCATTGGACTTAAATCTAGAAAATTGCACCGCAGAAGCAGTGATGAGTAAGCCAATTCTAGCAATTAAGCCAGAAAGGTCACTCTGGAATGTTCAACAGCTTATGGAGGAGCAAAATATCCGTCGGTTAGTGGTGACAGGGGAGCAAGGAGAGCTTCTAGGAATCATTACTCAAACCAATGTGTTGCAAGCCATCAATCCCCCGGAAGTTCATAATTTAATGGAAGTTTTGGAAAAACAGGTGGTGCGTCTGGAAGCAGAGCGAGTCAAATTGCTGGAAGATCGCACTGCCGAGTTAGAAGGTTTGCTAGACGATCGGACTGCTGTGCTTAAGGCTAAGGTAGAACAAGAAAAATTACTGATGACTGTAACGGAGCAAATCCGGTCATCCCTAGATTTGCAGAACATTCTTGATACAGCTGTGCAAGAATTTCGTTTACTGTTGCAGTGCCATCGGGCGATCGTTTACCAATTCCGTCCTGAGTTTTCTGACATTGTGGTTGCTGAGTCAATTGCTGAAGGTGAGCGATCGCTTTTAGATTCAGAACTTGCTGATTGTTGGGTTACTCCAGAATGGATGGATCAGTATCGCCTGGGTAAGATTCGGGTAGTAAATGACCTATACAAATCAGATTTAACTCCAGAAAAGCTTTCTGATATTCGTGCAGTGCTGGTTGTGCCTATTATTGTAGAAGAGCAATTATGGGGTTTGATGCTCGCAAGTCATCGTCATACCTACACCTGGACAAGGGATGGGATTGATTTAGTGCAACGGTTATCTGTTCACATTGCTATTGCTATTCAACAAGCAAAAGCATATCAACAAATGCGAGCAGCAAAAGAAGCTGCCGAATATGCTAACAGTGCCAAGAGCGAATTTTTAGCCCTAATGAGTCACGAAATTCGGACTCCGATGAATGGTATTCTGGGACTTACCCACTTAGTTCAACAAACTCCTCTTCAGTCTAATCAGCGAGACTACCTCAAAAAAATCCAGAGTTCCGCCCAATCGTTACTGCAAATCATCAATGACATCCTCGACTTTTCCAAAATCGAAGCGGGGAAACTGGAATTGGAATTTATCCTATTTGAATTAGATGACATCCTAAATTCCATCAACAATATTCTTGGTCTCAAAGCTGCTGAAAAAGGAATACAACTGGTTTTTCAAGTTGGGGATGATGTTCCCCAGTGTTTAATTGGAGACTCTCTGCGTTTAACTCAGGTGTTGATGAATCTGGCGAGCAATGCTGTCAAGTTCACTGAAACTGGTTTTGTGACTATTGCAGTTGAACTGCTTAGTTGTACTGATGAAACTGTGCGTCTGAAGTATCAGGTGCAAGATACAGGGATGGGTATCGATCGCTCTCAAATCGAAAGACTATTTCAATCTTTTACACAAGTTGATACTTCTATCAGTCGCAAGTACGGTGGCACAGGACTGGGACTGGCAATTTGTCAAGGTATTGTTAACATGATGGGCGGCAGCATTGGGGTTGAGAGTGAACTGGGTAAAGGCACTACATTTCATTTTGAACTAGAGTTTGGCTATTCTAGAGAACTTAGTGATACTTCTGATTTTCCTGTATCAACCAATCTTAGAGATACTCAATTGTCTGACTTGGTAAGACTTGAGGAAATTCAGGGAGCTAATATCCTATTGGTAGAAGATAATGCAATCAACCAACAAATCGTCCGGGAATTGTTGCAAAAGGTAGGGTTGAATGTAGATTGCGCAAGCAACGGAAAAGAGGCGATCGCTAAAGTTCAGGAGCTTAGTTACGACCTAATTTTGATGGATATTAGGATGCCGGAAATCGATGGTTTAGAGGCAACCAGGTTAATCCGTTGTCTGGCAGAGGAGAACAACAGGGAAGGTAAATGGTTTGCCACAGTGCCAATTATTGCCATAACAGCTAATGCCATGGATATAGATAGAACCAAAAGTTTAGAAGTTGGGATGAATGATCATCTCGCTAAACCTATTAATCCCCAAAGGTTATATGAGACTCTCTGCAAGTGGATTGTTCCTACTCGGAGTTCTTCTGTAATCACAAATATCTCCAGTGTTTCTCCAGAACAGGGTTCTCTTCCAGAGACTACTGTGTTACCTCTACCTGGCCTGAATGTTGATTTGGGTTTAGAGTTTATCGGTGGTGACTGGAACAGTTATCTGGAGATTCTGAAGCTTGTTCAAACCTGTAAAGAAGACTATGAGACAGAAATATTGGCGGCCATAAATCAGGAGGATTTGACTAAGGCGTTACATCTGGTTCATTCCCTGAAAGGGTTGGCAGGTAATATTGGGGCAGAGACTGTCTACAAATATGCTGCCTCTCTAGAGCGGGAGTTACGCAGTCAAACTTCCGATCTAGAATTCTTGTCTACTACAGCTATAATTTTAGGGGAAAAGTTTCAACAAGTATTAAATAGTATTGATATTCTGTTAGGGAGTAGGAAATAATGGATAATGGATAATGAAAACTATTTCTAATCAGGGTTTGCTGAAAAAGTCTTTGTCTTGAGGTAGGAAATAATGAATAATGAATAATGAATAATGAAAACTATCTCTTATCTGTAAATGCTTTGATATTTAATCAGCAAACCCTACAGCGCTTTCCAAATCAATGAACCACATCGCTACAAGTAAAATATGGTAGGGGCGATTCGCGTTTGCGGAGCATTCCGTAGGAAATCGCCCTTACTGTGGTTCACCTAAATGAAAACCACTGTAATTATCAATTATCAATTATTAATTATCCATTATCCATTATTTAATAAACCTTGCTGCAAAACTCCTAAGACTTTAGCCAAATCTCCTGCCAATAAAGCAGTTTTATCTAACCATAATCCAGGGAAAAATTGAGAGCAAATTACACCATCACTATTTGCCTCAAGTTTGACATATTCTCCAGTTGTTAACTTAAACCAGTCAATTTCGCGATCGTAAACTCGCCACACCAAATATTCTTGTACTTGATTACGACGATAGACATTAAGTTTTTGATGCAAATCATAAGCAGCACTGGAAGCAGCAATTTCTACAATTAATTCTGGCGCACCATCAAGATAATCATCCTCAGTAATACGCGACTGTCCTCCAGTTTCAATTCTCAAGAGTGCATCTGGTTGAGGTTCGTTGTCAGCATCTAGTCGCACTGTTGCATTGTCAGCTAAACCCACTCCAGGAGTAGATGCCACATAAACTGCCAACCAAGCAATAATATAAGCATGGGGTTCGCCATGACTTTTGATTCTAACTGGGGATGTCATATAAACAATACCTTCAATTAATTCTGCTTTTTTCAAATTAGGCATAGCATTGTAGCGATGCTCAAATTCTGCACGGGTAAGTTGATCTCCATTTTCTAATGGAATAGTTGATTTTGAAGAAACTTGAGTAGTCGGTATCATAAATTAATTGATAATTAATAATGGATAATTAATAATGATTGATTTTATTTTTTGTTTCTAGATATGTCTATTATACATGATTTATATTGATAATTTCTATTTAATATAGCATTTCTCATATCCGTGAGGTACATCTCTATCCCCCTAAATCCCCCTTTCTAAGGGGGACTTTGAGGTTCAACAGTGTACCTCATAAAAATGAGAAACGCTATAAATCCGGTTTCTCTGCTTTTTAATATCGGTTATCAGAAACCGGGTTTATAGGAGGTAGATGTTAGTCTGGTAGGGTATTTAATAAACCTGGTTTCTCTTAATTATTAATTATCCATTATCCATTATCCATTATCCATTATTAATTATTCATTATTAATTATTCATTATTTTTCATAGATAAACCAATGCGTTTCAACTTTTCATTGACTTCTAAAACTCGCACTTTTACTACTTGCCCAACTTTCACAACTTGCTTGGGATCTTTAACAAAATAATCTGCTAATTGAGAGATATGTACTAATCCATCTTGATGAACTCCCACATCAACAAATGCACCAAAGTTTGCCACGTTAGTTACTATTCCTTCTAACTGCATTCCTACTTCTAAATCGCTAATTTCTTTGATACCTTCTCGAAAAGTTGCATACTTAAATTCTGCTCTGGGATCGCGCCCTGGTTTTTCTAATTCACCAATAATATCTTTTAGGGTTGGTTCCCCAATTTTATCGGTTACATACTTTTTTAAATCCAGAGATTTCACTTTTTTTGATATTTCATTAATCTGATTTATTGAGACACCTAATTCTTGAGCGATCGCTTCAACTACTGAATAACTTTCTGGATGTACTGCGGTATTATCTAAAGGATTTTCACCGCTCCGAATTCGCAAAAAACCAGCACAAAGTTCAAAAGTTTTTCCACCTAATTTTGACACTTTTAAAATTTCCTGACGACTTTGAAAAGCTCCATTTTCATTTCGATATTTGACTAAGTTTTTTGCCACTGTGGAACTCATTCCAGAAACAAAAATTAGGAGTTCTTTGGAGGCAGTATTCAAATCTACTCCCACATAATTTACGCAACTTTCTACTGTTTCATCTAACTTTTTTTTCAACAATTTTTGGTCTACATCATGTTGATATTGACCGACTCCAATAGACTTCGGTTCTATTTTGACAAGTTCTGCTAAAGGGTCTTGTAAACGTCTACCGATACTAATAGCTCCTCGGACTGTAATATCTAAATCGGGAAATTCTTCTATTGCTACTTTAGAAGCAGAATAAATTGAGGCTCCAGATTCATTAACCATGACTTTTATTGGCTTTTTATCGAAAGTAGAAATTACTTCTGTGATAAATTCATCTGTTTCTCTTCCTGCCGTACCATTACCAATAGCAATTAATTCAATTTTGTACTTTTGAATTAACTGTTGAATTGTTGTAGTAGCTTTTTGTTTTTGGGCTGTAGATTGATGGGGAAATATAGCTTGATATTCTAAAAATTTACCTGTTTCACCTAACACGGCAACTTTACAACCAGTTCTAAATCCTGGATCAATTCCTAAAGTAGGTTTCATTCCTGCAGGAGCAGATAATAATAATTCTCTAAGGTTAGTTTCAAAAGTTTTAATTGACTCAATATCTGCCTCAGCTTTTTTCTGGGTTCTTACTTCATTTATCAAAGAATTTTTCATCAAACGATTAAAAGCATCTTTGAGCATTTCCTGATAAAAATTTCTGATTTCTTTAGCTCTGGTACGAATTTCTGAATCTGCCAAATAAGATAGTACAAATTCTCGATCAAAATCCAACTCTAGATTTAATATTCCTTCGGTTTCTCCTCGTAACAAAGCCAACATATTATGAGGAGCAATATCTTTAACATTTACCTGAAAATTTCGGTACATTTCAAATTTAGTTGTACCTTCTGGATAATCATCTTTTATTTTGGAACTAAAACCAGTTTTTTTGAGAAAATATTCTCGAATATAAGCGCGTAGTTCAGCTTTTTCTGCCACTGCTTCTGCCAAAATATCAGATGCTCCTTGGATAGCATCTTCTAAATTTTTGACACCTTTTTCCTCATAAATATATTTAACTGCTTCTTCTTCAATAGAGATAATTTTTGCCTGGGGATGATTCAGAGATTTAATAAATTCTGCCAAAGGTTCTAAACCTTTTTCCCTAGCAATAGTTGCCCTAGTTCGGCGCTTTGCTTTATAGGGAAGATAAAGGTCTTCTAATTCTGTTTTTTGCAGACAAGACTCTATTTTTTCTTGTAATTCCTCCGTAAGTTTGCCAGCTTCAGAAATTGCTTTTAAAATTACTTTTTTTCTTTCTTCAAGTTCCTGAAGATAAGTAAATCTATCCCAAATATTCCGCAGTTGAGTTTCATCCAGGGAACCAGTATATTCTTTCCGATAACGAGCAACAAAAGGAATAGTTGCTCCTCCGTTTAAAAGTTCCAGAGCATTTTTAATATTTTTAGGATTGATATTTAATTCTTGAGCTAGGGTTTTATTTATGTCCAACATAAGCTATCTAGATAAATATAATTTTTAATTATTTTATACCAAATAGAAATCCTATCAGATTTTTTCCGAAATTTTCGTTCTCCCAACCAAGATAAAAATTTGATTCACTTGTCAGATTTTATCCTCAAGTTTCCGTCTCCCAAACCAAACAAAAATTCGATTCACTTGTCAGATTTTTTCCGAAATTTTCCGTATCCCAAATCAAACAAAAATCCGATTCGCTTGACAGATTTTTTCCCAAATTTTCGGTCTGCCAACTCCAGGAAAAATCTGATCGCAAGTGCAAACGACTGAACTCCAGTAACTTACTTCT
>NZ_JAAHHT010000265.1 GCF_010672085.1 Okeania sp. SIO3I5 | reverse complement strand
GGAGCGATAGCTAAAAAGGAATAGTTCTTTTTTTTCCCCTTCAAAGGGGAGGCTTTATAGAAGCCATTTGGTATCTCGGGAAAGTGAGGCTTTTTGGCAAAGGAGTCAGGAGTCAGGAGTCAGGAGATGGAGAAATAAAATAGGGGAAAAAAGTAGAAAAATGCCTCCATCTTCCCACACTTCCCACACTTCCCACACCTCCCACACTTCCCACACCTCCCACACCTCCCACACTTCCCACACTTCCCACACTTCCCAATAATAGATACCAAATGGGTTCTATATAGAATCCGGTTATACAGTAATTGCAAAATTGCTTTCTCTTAATACAGATGTTCTACTGAATACAAATTATATAATTTCCAAGTTCCAATCTTTTCTTTCTCCTGACTCCTGACTCCTGACTCCTGACTCTATCAAGCGATACGATAACTAATTACCCGGATTCTATATTAGACCACAATTTTTTGGTAAGTGAGCGTAGAACGGATGTCTTTTCCGCTTACATTCACGCCTAAATTAACTTTGCTTTCTGGAAAATTTGCAGAGGAGTTAAACTTAACTCAGGTAATAAATCATTCCCTAAACTATCTTCCCCTTGCTTCGTTTGTGGAGGAGAATCAGGATAAAAAACGGTAATTTTCTTAACTTTTGTATCAATTAACCAAACTCGGTCAACCCCTGCTTTTAGATAAGCTTCTGCTTTCTCACTAAGGTTACTAAAAGATTGAGCAGGTGATACAATTTCTATGACTAATTCAGGGGGAATGGGGCAAGCATCATCTTCTAATTCAATTTCCCCTAACTTATCATAAGATATATAGAGTAAGTCTGGAATCGGAGACCAATCTTTGTCATTTCGTTTTAAGCGAACACACCATTCGATACCAACTTCCCCCTTATCTTGATTCCAATCTTCAAGAATTGAGGATAAAGCAAGTGTTACGCGGGAATGAGAACGTTTGGGTGACATTTTTTGAATTAATTCACCATCAAAATATTCATAGTTTTCACTAGCTAAAGGGGATGACAAAAATTCATCCAGTGTGAGCTTTTTTTCTTGGATAGCAGTCTTGGACATCCTTAGAATTCTCCTAATTAAATAGAGTTAATATAGTCAGGACTTACGCAAAATTATAAATCATACACCATTTGTAGGGGCGAATGGCATTCGCCCTCTACTAGATATGGTGGTTCTCCGTAAGTCCTGATAGTATAATGTTCTTGAGACTCTCACCGTTAAATCACAGCTCCTAGCTCCGTGTATAACGCTATGCAGGTTTTTCAGCTTTGGATTTCTTCTCAAAAACTTGAATATATTGAAGTGCGGAATGTGGGGTATAAAGCCTCTCCTTTTAAGGGGATAAAAAAGAGAATATTTCTTATATCAAGTCTTTTTATTCCATAGGGGTACTATTTCGCTCCGCGACATGAAAAACGCAGTTCCTCCTCCGGAGGCTAACTGATAACTGAAATGACTTATCTAGCTTCTGATTTTTTCCCATTTTCAATAATTTCACTCCGAGAAGTTTTAGCTTTTCTCTCAGGATTAGCCGTTAATTCTGGTGGTAATGACTGAACAGCACCCCACTTGTTCAACAAATCTCTTAGGAAAATTTCTTGTTGACTTCTCAACTGATTTACACCCGCTCCTTTATTCAGAATTGTAAACCAAACAATTCCTTTTTCTTTTGTTGGTAAAGCTCCTGCTAAAGCACTAACAGAATTTAGAGTTCCCGACTTAACTACTGCAAAATTTGGAAGTTGTTTCCGCTGTTCTAAAATACCTTTATCTTTGCCAACTATCACAAATACATCTGCCACACTCATATTGTATTGCTGAAGATAATTATTAATTGCTAGAAACATTCCGGTAGCTGCGCGGGGAGAAATCCGATTTTCTTCTCCTAAACCAGAACCATTAATTAATTGAACTTCCTGTTTTGGTACTCCCGTAAATTCAGCAGCTTTTGCCGCAACTATTTGATAACCTCCCACAGCTTCAGCTAACATATCTGCCATTAAATTATTGCTATATTGATTCATTTTTTTTACCAGTTCAGCTAGGGGAAAAGAATAATGTATAATTAATAGTTTGATATTTTGAGGAGGAGCAGCATAAACTTGTACAAAACCATCAATTTTTACTTGAGGTTTTAGCGTTCCTGGAGGCAAAGTTTGATATTGATTTAAAGCTTCTCTCGACCAAATTTGACTGTTCAATCCTTGTTTTAGTAAATTACCAGCAGTCTGAGGATTAGATTCAAAGTTCATGTAAAATTTACCAGTAATAATTAGATTGCCAGTAACTCTTTGAATCCCGATTTGATTTAATAAATTGCCAATAGCGATCGCTTCTTCCCAAACAAATAATGGATCTTCTCCTCCTTGAATGACTAAATCTCCATTTAATACTCCATTTTCAATTTTTCCTGTTGTAGAAATTAAGGTGATAAATTGATGGTTGGGATTGAAAGTTTCTAGGGCGACTAAGGAAGTTGCAACTTTAGTAATTGAAGCTGCAGGTAAAGGAATTGTACCTTGATGATTTGCTAATAAAGTATCATTTGATTGTATCCAAATTCCTTGATTTTGTTGAGAAAATCCTTGATTTGCTAATCTATTGAGATATGTTTGTGTTTGAGTAGAAGCAATTTTTTCTGGATTATTTGGAGGTAATGTTAAGGGTTTTTGGGGAATTTCCATTGATATTTGTGATACTTGTGGGGAAGGGGTTGTTTCAGGACTCGGAGATGTTATTTTTGGTTCGGGAGATTGACATCCAATTAGACATAAGGAAATACAGAAAGTAGTTATAGATAGTTTTTTTGGCGTTAGTTTCATCTGGAAAAATTACCTTTTATATAGAATCTGGGTAATTAATTATCATATCGCGCTAGGAGTCATTTCAGTGTAGGGGCGAATGGCATTCGCCCTCCACTTGAAAGTATTACAGGACTTACGTAGAGGAACCCAGAAACCCGGTTTCTCGTATATATTTCTTGTCAGAAACAATGATTTAGCGTAGAAACCGGGTTTCTTTGCGTAAGTCCAATATTATATAGATTCATTGTAGGGGCGAATGGCATTCGCCCTCCACTCCACAGGTTTCAATCCCTAAATAGGGGTTAGGGTTTTTCGATAATTAATAATTAACAATTAATAATTAATAATTACCTCTTCTTCAAATAGGGATTAGGATTTTTCGATAATTAACTGACATATATTCTGAATACTGGGATGATTGAGGCTGACACGGGGACGCTCAGACGCGGGGACGCGGGGATTATGCTTGCTCCTCGATCGACAAAATCATCCCAGAATTATGCAATGCCAAAAAATTAGAAGCCTAAAGAATGTTTCAATCCTTAAATAGGGATTAGGATTTCCAGAGACGCTAAACCAATTATTTAATTGTTTAATTATTACAGCGGTTTTCATTTTGGTAGACTACCGTAGGGGCGATTCGCGAATCGCCCCTACAGAGTTTTGATTATAATGATGTGGTTCATCAATCTGAAAAGCGCTGTAATTATTTCGGTAATATAATAGAAATTAAAGGCTTTGTTGTTGGAAAACATATAGCTACCGCACAAGATCCAAGCATATCTATTCTTTCTTCCTGTTCCCAGTTAAGTGTTCCCTGTTCTCTCTTTTCCGGAGATGTCTAATAAATCAATCAAAAATCTATGTTTTCTTTGTTGTTTTAAAAAAAGCTGAAAATTATACCTGCAAAGGCTTTGAGCCGCTTAAGTTCTTTGATAAAATTTAATAAAAAAATGGCTGAAACCTATATCTGGCAAGGCTTTAAGCAATTTAACTATTGGCCAACAAATGAATAAAGCGTCAATCTATAGAAATAGGGTGATATAGCTGCTACTAGGTTCACCTTTCATGTCGGATCTGACAACGGAAAATATCTACTTCATACTTCTACAACTATCGTCCAATAGACATCTCCGAAAATTCAAAATCAAATCAATTCTCCCATTTGAAATTATCTATTACTTCCCTCCTGCTCCCCTCCTCTTCCCCTCCTGGGAGGGGTTAGGGGTGGGTTGGGGAGGGGTAGGGGTGGGTTCTTCCTGTTGCCAGATCCGCTGTTCCCTCTTTTCCGGAGATGTCTAATAAATAAATCAAAAATCTATGTTTTCTTTGTTGTTTTTAAAATGGCTGAAACTTATACCTGTCAAGGCTTTAAACCGCTTAACTTCTTTGATAAAAATTTAATAAAAAAATGGCTGAAACCTATGTCTGGCAAAGCTTTCAGCGATTTAACTATTGGCCAACAAATGAATAAAGCGTCAATCTATAGAAATAGGGTGATATAGCTGCTACTAGGTTCACTTTTCATGTCGGGGATAACGGAAATGCGGAACGGATGTTCTATGGCTATTACAACAAAGCCGAAATCAAAAGTAAAAAGGAGTAATTCCCAAGAAAATAGGAGAATTAAAAGCAATGGTAGGGAAAGTTGGTTATATACTTCAACAGAAACGCGGTAAAGGAAGTCAGACTTTTGGGAAACATCCTTTGTTACCTGAAGAACCATTGACTATTTCAGGAAAAGATGGTGATGATGCACCATTATATTTGGAGAGAAATATTCAACGAGTGTTGAAAAAGTTGGCAGAATTGAAAAAGCAAGAAAACGAAAAAAGCGAGGAGGAATAAATATGAATTATCAGTATAGTATGGTAATTCAATGGTCTGAAGAAGATCGACTTTTTTTAGTTCATTTACCTGAGTTTCCTTGGCAAGAATTTCATACTCATGGTGAAACATACGAGGAAGCAGCCAAAAATGGTCAGGAAGTAATTGAAACTTTTATAGAAATGTTTATTGAAGAGAATAAACCCCTTCCAGAACCTAGAGTTTTTCCGCAAAAGCTATTACAAGTAATTTGATTAGAGGTTAGTAACGCACCATTTTAGGATAAATTTTTGGCGTGTTGTTATTTCTTCGCTTTATTTTTAAGGAAGCGATCGCCCAGGCAAATCCAACACAGCAAAATCTCTTGCCAAAACTCTACAAATTCCTTTATTAATAGCTGATTTACCTAAATTATTAGAAGATAAATCTAACTTCCAAGAAAACCTAGAATTAATATGGCGAGAACCATGGTTTTTCAATAATTAATAATTAACAATTAATAATTAATAATTGCCTCTTCTTCAAATAGGGATTAGGGTTTTTCGATAATTAACTGACACATATTCTTGAAAGTATTATATAGATTCATTGTAGGGGCTTTCTGGCATTCGCCCTCCACAGGTTTCAACCCCTAAATAGGGATTAGGGCTTTTCAAGAATTAATAATTAACAATTAATAATTAATAATTACCTCTTATTCAAATAGGGATTAGGATTTTTCGATAATTAACTGACACATATTCAATGGTGCGTTACGATGGATTGCTGAATCTCTTTCATAGTCTAAATTTAAGCCGTCTAACGCACCCTACAATTTTGCTACAATTTTGCACTCCAGTAGGGTGCGTTACGCTGCGCTAACGCACCGCTTCAAGAGTTTCAATCCCTAAATAGGGATTAGGGTTTCCAGAGTAATTGCTAGCAAAGAGAAAAACCTTGTAAGACCTCTAATAGTTTCAATCCCTAAATAGGGATTAGGGTTTCCAGAGGCTCTGCATAGCATCGTTGCCCATAGTATTGTTGATTAGTTTCAATCCCTAAATAGGGATTAGGGTTTCCAGAGACAAGACGCGGTACCAGATGGCTGGCGCATCGTAGCGTTTCAATCCCTAAATAGGGATTAGGGTTTCCAGAGTCGGAGATGTTGTTCGTTTAACAGTTGACGATAATTTGATGTTTCAATCCCTAAATAGGGATTAGGGTTTCCAGAGACTTGCCGATATTATGTTGGTAAAAATAATGCAACAACGTTTCAATCCCTAAATAGGGATTAGGGTTTCCAGAGGGATAAAAAACCTCAAAACCCGCCGTCGCTGGGTAAAGGTTTCAATCCCTAAATAGGGATTAGGGTTTCCAGAGACGATACTCCTCCAAGTGAAAATCCCAAGTGTTGGTTTCAATCCCTAAATAGGGATTAGGGTTTCCAGAGTCCAAAAATTGCTCGTTGTAATGATGGCTCAGACGTTTCAATCCCTAAATAGGGATTAGGGTTTCCAGAGAATACTCTAATTCAGTTTATTAAATATCTGAGTTGTTTCAATCCCTAAATAGGGATTAGGGTTTCCAGAGCATTGAGGCCTATGAACAGGAAAAGGTAGCAACATTGTTTCAATCCCTAAATAGGGATTAGGGTTTCCAGAGGTTCCGTTTTCCGAAATGGATTACTGGATTATACCACGTTTCAATCCCTAAATAGGGATTAGGGTTTCCAGAGCCAAGCTTTGACCCCAGTAGTGATCGTTTGCGTTTTCATAATCGTTTCAATCCCTAAATAGGGATTAGGGTTTCCAGAGGAACAAGATATTCCACCAGAAGATGTGGAATACGAAAGTTTCAATCCCTAAATAGGGATTAGGGTTTCCAGAGCAAGCAGAAAACTGCTACGGAGTTTTAACTCCTAAAACTGTTTCAATCCCTAAATAGGGATTAGGGTTTCCAGAGGACGTGCACAAAAAAGGTTTCACTGAAACGTCAGAAGTTTCAATCCCTAAATAGGGATTAGGGTTTCCAGAGATATTGATTGATGCTAAGGAAAAATGTGGAGGGGTAAAAGTTTCAATCCCTAAATAGGGATTAGGGTTTCCAGAGAGTTCCGATCCAGAACAACGACAGAGTAAGGGTTTCAGATACCCAAAAATACCAACCCCTTTGACTTTATCATCAACAAGGCAAATTTTTGGAAAATTACAGCCCTCAAACCCTCTCCTAGTATGGCATCGACGCAGTTCAACGAAATAATCAGCATTTCAGCGATTTTGCGAACTGCGTCGATGGGGTGTCATGCAAAGATGAAAAACTACCCATTAACCACCCTTTACAACCAAGAAATGACCAAAAACCTATTACTATTTATTTTTCGAGGTTCATAACTGTAAATATAGTAACTTCTCCTTTTTAGTTTGTCAAGCATATAGAAAAATTAATTTTTGGCCATATTTTTATAAAATTTTAGTTTTTAATTTTTAATTGATATTCAGTACATCAATATATATATAAGTAGTCGTTCAAAATCAATTTTCCATTATGATTCACAATATATAAACAGGACTAAAGCCATCTGAACCCAGAAACCCGGTTTCTCGTAGACAACTATTGCTCAAAACAACGATTTCTCGTAGAAACCGGGTTTCTTTGTGTAAGTCCTAATAAATAGAAACTCTGCCAAAGAATCTAAAATCAAATATTATTATGACAAACAAAACAGGGCAAACCACCCTTTTAAGCAGTAATCCCTATCTAGAATTAACTAACCAAGGCCAAACTATCACCCTCCAACTGACACAAGACAATCATATCTTAGGACGCGATCGCCTCCGTGCCGATCTAGTAGTCCCCTCAGATTGGTCAGTCGTCTCTGGTTATCACGCCATCATCCGGAAAGTTGATAGTCGCTACCATATTTACGATGGAGATGGACATCGCGCCAGCACTAACGGATTATTTCTCGATCGCACGCGCATTACTCCATCTGAAGGTCATCCCCTGCAAAATGGCATAGAAATCAAAATCGGTCTCGATCCCCAAAACCAAATCCTGCTCAAATATTTTGAACCAAATAATCCTGTAGCTGTAGCATCTTTGCCAAAAACCCGCTCAATATCTTTGCAAAATAAATCGGTGTTACTTGGCCGCGATCCTGATGCCAATCTAGAATTAGATGCTGCCATTGTTTCCCGTCGTCATGCCACCATTGAACCCAATGGTAAGGGTAACTACATTTTACGGGATTATAGTACCAATGGTGTTTTTGTCAACGATGTGCGGGTGAAAAATTTTATTGTTGTCACTGACGGAGCGGTAATAAAAATCGGACCTTTTACTCTGATTCGTCGAGGCGATCGCTTAGAAGTATTCGATCCTGGCAACCAAATCCGTCTGGATGCCGATCGCCTCTACAGAATAGTCAGAGATCAACGCGGAAAACCACGAGTTTTGCTCAACGATCTCTCCTTCGCGATCGAACCGGGGCAGTTTGTTGCTTTAGTCGGAGGAAGTGGCACCGGGAAGTCAACTTTAATGCGAACATTATTAGGAATTGACCCCACAACCAAAGGCAAAGTTTATATAAACGGTGAAGATTTAAGGAATAATTTTAATATTTATCGGACTCAAATAGGTTATGTTCCTCAAGACGATATTATTCATCGCGAACTAACAGTATCGGAAGTCTTAACTTATGCAGCAAAATTGCGTTTACCTCCCGATATTAATCTCAAAGAAGTAGTGGAAAAAACCCTCGAACAAATAGAGATGAAAGAAAGAAGAAATGTATTCGTTAGTCAGTTAAGTGGAGGGCAAAGAAAAAGGGTAAGTATTGGCGTGGAATTATTAGCAGATCCGAAATTATTTTTCTTAGATGAACCGACATCTGGACTCGATCCAGGATTAGACAAAAAAATGATGCAGCTATTAAGAAAATTAGCAAATCAAGGACGAACAATTATCTTAGTCACCCATGCCACAGCTAATATTAGAATTTGCGATCGCGTAGTCTTTTTAGGAAGAGGAGGGCGGTTATGTTACTTTGGTTCTTCGAGAGAAGCTTTAAATTTTTTCTCTGTAAATACTGGAGACTTTGCTGATATTTACAACGAACTAGAAACGAGCGATGAAAATATCAATGAATGGGTAAATAATTTTCGGCAATCAGAATATTATCGGCATTATATTGCCAATCATCTAAGTATTGATAATATAAAACCTCCGACTAATTTACCACCGAAAAAACAACCCCCTTCTTTTTGGCAACAACTATTTATTTTAATCCAACGATATTTGAAATTAATTTTCCGCGACCCGATTAATTTAGGTTTAGCATTATTAACTGCGCCGATTGGAATTCTTTTAATTTTATTTGCAGTTGGAGATAAAAACCCATTAATTGGCGACCCCGAACCTACTTTAGCTCCTTTAGCTTTGCGAGTATTATTTGTATTTACTTGTGCCTGTTTATGGGTTGGTTTATCGAGTTCCCTGCAAGAAATAGTCAAAGAATCAGCTATTTATATTCGGGAAAGATTAGTGAATTTAGGATTATTTGCATATCTAGGTTCAAAAGTAATAGTTTTAGGATTATTAGCAATTTTCCAAACATTATTAATAGCAGGAATAATTATCCTGGGATTTGAAAATCCACAACCAGAATTAATTCCATGGGAAATAGGAGTTAGTATAACTACCTTTTTAACATTAATAAGTTGTATTAGTCTGGGATTAATGATTTCCTCAATTGTGAAAAATGCTTCTCAAGCTAATAGTGCTTTACCCTTAATATTGCTGCCTCAGATTATATTTTCTGGTGTTTTATTTGAGATGAAAGGTATAGCAAGTCAATTTTCTTGGCTAATGTTAAGTCGTTGGTCCGTAGCTGCTTATGGCGCATTAGTAAATGTCAATAAAATGGTGCCAGAAGCAACAAAATTACCAGACGGAAGTACCGTTCCATTACCATTTTCAGGTTCAGATGTTTATAATCTTGATTGGCAAAATTTAGGTTTAAGTTGGGGAGTTTTATCTTTACATTCACTGATTTATTTAGGTATAACTATTTGGTTTCAGAAACGCAAAGACATAATATAATTAATAATTAATTATTAAGAGGTCTAGTAGTGCTGTGTCAAGCTTGAAAATGTGGGTTAAAAAACCTAACCCCCCAACCCCCTTCCCTGCAAGGGAAGGGGGAGAGAACTCCCCTCTCCTCGTAGGAGAGGGGTTGGGGGAGAGGTCTTCGTTTGTTGCTCGCTCCTAATATCATGTCCGGATAAGAGCGTGATCAAAAAACTTTTTCCTCCTTATACATTCAAACTCTCTTCTCTTCCCTCCTGACTCCTGATATCATGTCCGGTAGCATCGTTTGTGTATAATAGAAGAAGAAAAAAATAATTGCCCGGAGCAATCGCCACTCTTCAAGCACTTGATAAATTATCAGTAGGCCACCAACAAAAACAAGTAATATCATGTCCGGATAAGAGCGTGATAAAAAAACGGTGGTGGTGCTGAGGAATGGTAGAGAGAGTGTCGGAGGTGTCGGAGGTGTCGGAGGTGTCCGAGGTGTCCGATTACTGAGGAGTAATGAGTAATGAGTAATGAGTAAGGAGTAAGAAGTAAGGAGTTAGGAGGTAGGAGGTAGGAGGTAGGAGTTAGGAGTAAGAAAGGAAATGAAAGTGCATAAATTTTTAAATTCGTATTCATGCTTAACATATTTTAGTTGAGGAAGTAATTTTGCGATTACTGTATAACCGGATTTTATATTACTCCTTACTCTTTACTCCTTACTCCTCAGTAATACGATAACTAATGACCCGGATTCTATATAACAACCTGGAAGGTTGAACTGCCACTCATTACTAACAGGTTTCCAGCTTTTAACAAATATAGCTGAGAAAGAGTTGCTTAGGACATGGACTGATGATGAACCTTAGACTGGGAAATGTTTTTCTAACTGTTCCCTGTTCCCTGTTCCCTGTTCCCTGTTCCCTGCTATAGTAAAGCTTTGTACCTAACGCGCGGGCGTGAAACTGCTGTAAATTTCCTGTAGATATTTACCCTTTAGTTTACACAAACCATACCAGCGGAGATGATATGATAACTGAAATCATCCGTGCATCTGTGGCAAAATCCTTGTCTAGCGTAGTAGACTGACACAGCTAAACTGTGCACTCTTATTTTTGTTTCTAGCTATCTTTTCCTCCCCACACTTCCCACACTTCCCACACTTCCCATCCTCCCCATCCTCCCCATCCTCCCCATCTAACGCACCATTTAAGGTGTGTCACTCCAGTAGGTTGGGTTTCGCTTCCTCAACAAACCTACGCTCATTGCTATAACTCGCAACAATAGCTACCATCAACCACCAAAGCGTATTAATTTGCGGACGATACCAAACTGTATCCACCAAACCATGACCCATTAATCCTACCATTGCTGCCATCGCCCCAATCAACCAATACCCTTGAGCATCACCACTATCTCGCAAACGTTTCAACTGCAACACACCTTGATTAAAAGTCACCAATAGCAACCACAAAAAAGCCGTCAAACCAATAAAACCAGTTTCCACAATTATCTCCAAAGGCACCGAATAAGAACTCAAAGCACTATAACGGGGACGCTGATAGAGAGGATAAATTTTATTAAACACATCATTACCCGGTCCGATACCTAAAATTGGGCGATCGCGAATCATATCAAATACAGACATCCAGACATTCATCCGAAAATTATTACTGCTATCTCGACGGCCTGCAAAAATACTCAGAACGCGATCGCGCAACGGCTCCAACAACACCACTGCCAAAATCAATAACCCCGCAAAACTTCCCACTGCTATTGGCAATGACCAAGTTTGCCAAAATTTTGGCATATAGACACTCCACCAATACCACATTAAAATCAACATAGCAAAAATCAAAGCTATAAACCCAATCCAACTACCTCGACTACCCGTGTAACGCAAACAAGCACAATTCACTATCAACATTGTCACTGCCAGAGATTTTTGCGCCCAACTACGCCAAGCAAAAATTGCCACAAAACTCAAAGCAATAGCAGACAATAAATATCCACCCAATAAATTAGGATTTCCCAAATAACTATAGACACGAGTTACATTTGCCTGAGTAGAACTAGGATCATTCCAGGTAGCTAGAGGTTCAACTTGATCTATCCATTGTCGAATACCGTAGAAACCAACAATTAGGGAAATCAATAAATAAACATTGATTAACCAAGAGCGGAGTTTAGGCGATCGTAACACTAGCGTTCCTGAAGCAAACAACAATAAATAAAGAGTCAACTTGACCCACCCACTAAAAGCAGCAGTCTTTGCCGGGGAGAGAAGCATTGCCAACGTAGCAACACCCCAGTAAAGCAATATTAGTAAATGAATGGGAGTAAAATATTCCTGAGTATTATCCGAGACTGTCAGCAATACCCAAAAACCAGCGCTAGCAAGTAATAATAAACCAATTAGAGCAGTATTTACAAAAGGAGCGAGACTAAATACAATTGCCAGCAACACAAAACCAAGAGGTTCACCCCATTGCATTAACCAACTCCCCCGTCGCCAGTTATGAAGGGAACCATTAAGTAAACCATAGAGATAGCTAGCATTTAACCATTGAGAATTAGAGACTGAAAGATTAGTTAGTGTTAACTTTTGCCAAACTGAGTTCATTTTGATATCAATAGGAAGAATAATAACAACAACTCTAATAATAATACAGAATTATATAGAATCCGGGTAATTAGTTATCGTATTACTGAGGAGTAATGAGTAATGAGTAATGAGTAATGAGTAATGAGTAATGAGTAAGGAGTAAGGAGTAAGGAGTAAGGAGTAATATCAAATCCAG
>NZ_JAAHHT010000264.1 GCF_010672085.1 Okeania sp. SIO3I5 | reverse complement strand
GGGGAGCGTCGGGATGAAAGCCTGGGCCCGGATTCGGATACCTTCATAAGCTAAACGTTCATATGCCCAAGACACAAGCTAAGAGCATTTTGTTATTGTCAAAGTCAAAACAGGGGGAGGACATCACCTCTGTCATGCGCAGCGGTCAGGGTTTCCCAGACGCTCAGAATCCCTATTTTTCCCGTAAGGGCAACGTCGGGAGTATGTCAACTGACTCAGAATGGAAATAAATCTTCGATTTATTTCCACCCCCCCTAATTCGATAGAAAGTCCTCGATTAGTAGACTTGCGGGAAATTGTGAATGAAATTTTCTATTGGGTTGATAATGGGATAAAATGGAGAGATGTTCACGACCAGTGGGAAACTAAAGATCGAATTGCCCTTGAACGTATGGGGATCGATCTGGTTCTTTTTGTGGGGAATTTTGGCAATGAAGCGATCGCTGCAATCTTTTTTTCTCTATTATTTGCTTGGGAAAGAGCGTTCAGTGCGAAAAAATGCCGTCGGTGAGATTTCGATCGCCCCTCTCCTATACGCCAGCAGTAGTTTCCATTTATTTCGCCCAAACATACGAGCAGGATAATTCTTTTTTAATCGTTGGCGAGCGATTAAATGCCAGTGGTTCTAAAAAAGTCCGCAAGCTGTTGAATCAAGATGATTGGGATGGGTTATTGGCGATCGCTAAATCCCAGGTCAAAGAAGGCGCCCATATGCTGGACGTAAACGTAGATTACGTCGGGCGTGATGGAGAACGGGATATGCGAGAACTGGTATCGCGACTGGTGACTAATACGACTCTCCCACTGATGCTCGACTCCACCGAATAGACAAAAATGGAAGCCTGTCTCAAGGTCCCTGGGGGCAAATGTTTGCTCAATTCCACTAATTATGAAGATGGGGAGGAGCGATTTTTTAAAGTCCTGCAATTGGCAAAAGAATATGGTGCAGGAGTTGTCATCGGCTGTATCGATGAAGACGGAATAGCTCGTTGAAAGAATTATCCCAAGATTGTTCTAGCATAATCAGTCCAAAATCCGCTCCTTTTTGAGCAGTCTACAACGAAAACCTCGTACTTTTTCAAGACCTAAAAAGGCTATAACCAATATCAGTCAATGCCCGCGATATTTAATCACCCAGCCCTAAATAGACAACTCCCAAGCCACATCTTACCTTATCCCTTCTCTAATGATGTTTTCAAGAATTAAAATAGCGCTGCTCCAGCTTCGGCTACGGCATGGTCTTGCTCTCCCGACCCCCCACTAACTCCAATTGCTCCCACTACTTCTCCCTCACTGTAAAGGGGTATTCCGTTCTTAGAAACCTACGATAATCTATATCAATCTATGATTATCTGTTCTATTCCTGCTTCCCACATGGCAACGTCGGCGTTATCCAGTCCACAAGCTGACACGGACGTTGGCGTTAGCCGAGCGTAGCTCTCACTGCCCGCCATAGCTAAATTTAATGCTGCATTTAAGTCTCGGCCGCAGCTAAAATTGCAGTTTTCGCATTGTCATAACACGCTCTGATAAAAGCAGAGACTCCTTCACGGTTCCACAGCTACTGCAAGTTTTGGAACTAGGAAACCATCTATCCACAATGATTAGTTCAGAATCGTATAATTTACATTTGTACTCTAACTGTCTGCGAAACTCGTAAAACCCCATATCTGCAACAGCCTTAGCTACGTTGCATGCAACGTAGCTGTGATTTGACATCATTCCTGATACATTTAAGTCTTCTATTACTATTTGGCTGTGGTTTTTAGCCGGCTGTTGTAGTTAATTTATGCAGTGTATCTTTCCTGATGTTAGCTATTCTCAGCAATGTAACTGAGCTATTTTTAGCTGCGCTTTTTTCCAGTTCTTAGAAAACTTAACTTTATGACGATTCAAGTATTGCAACCGAGAAAGTTTAGATTCTAACTTTCTGTAAGATTTAGCACGCTTAGAATACTTCACCAGTTGATAGTGAAGAAGCGTGATTTCACACCCAAATCTACACCAACTACATCAACTGACTTTTCAGTGACTTGAGGTTCTGTTTCTATTTTAAAGCGTGGGGACCAGCGATCGGCTTTTTTAGTTATAGTTACATACTTAGGAGTGATATTATCTGGCAAGACTTCATAAGTTTTTATCCATCCAATTCTCGGTAATTTTATATGGTTAAAACCTACTGTGATTGAACCATCTAAAGCTATCATCTTTACCTTTTTTCTTGAATTTAGGTTGACCTGAAATTTTGCTAAAACAGCGCTTACTCGCAACAGATAAATACCTTAAAGCATATTGAGGTGCTGTTTTAGATACTTCGTAGTACCAAAAATTTTTGGGTTTAACCATTGATACCAGAAGCAAAGGCCAAGTCAATAGCAGTGGGGAATTTAAGTTTATCCCTTGCCGGATTATGGGAGTTATGATTAAGGATGTTTTTAGTTAACCATAATCCCCAATTCCAAGCATGGCGTGCTACACCAGCGTGTTTGGCCAGCATGGTTTTTTGTTTATTATTTGGATGTAATTCGGCGCATGAATCCTAGTAGCATCAAATAAAATATAGATAATCATGGATTATATAGCAGGGAACAGGGAACAGGGAACAGGGAACAGTTAGAAAAACATTTCCCAGTCTAAGGTTCATCATCAGTCCATGTCCTAAGCAACTCTTTCTCAGCTATAGTAGACAATCATAGATTTTGTCAAGCTGTTAATTACCCTACGACCACTAAAAACGTTGTGTCTCGCAATTACGCGATGCCTTCACCCAAGAAAGCCAACAGTGAATCCGGGCTAGGGAAATACCCGGAAGTGTTATCGTTTTTAGCTCACGGTCTAGCCATCTCTTAGTCGGATATTGGGTTATCCAAGCTGCGTGGCTTCAGCCCACAGAAGTTGACGAATTAAAATAGGGCGGCTCCAGCTTCGGCTACGGCATGGTCTTGATCTCCCGATCCCCCACTAACTCCAATTGCTCCCACTACTTCTCCCTCACTGTAAAGGGGTATTCCGCCAGCAAAAATCATGATTTTGCCATTGTTAGAGGCATGAATCCCAAAAAATTGTCCTCCTGATTGACTCTGTTCGGCTAAATCTTTAGTGGCCAGATTGAACGCCCGCGAAGTATACGCTTTTTTAATAGATATATCGATACTTCCGATCCAAGCTCCATCCATTCGTATATGGGCTACCAGATTTCCTCCCCCATCCACTACTGCTATATTCATTGGTTGACCAATTTCGAGTGCTTTTTTTTCGGCGGCACTAATTACTCTTTTGGCATCTTCTAATGTAACCATTAATCCCTCCATTGGATTTTACTTTAGATGTCTGTTAATTTAGCTGATTGGGTTAACATATACAGGACTTACGCAGAGACTCTATATATAGTGAGGGCGAATGCCAGAAAGCCCCTACAGATGGTGCTTAAAAGGTCGATTTGCGTAAGTCCTGATATTGAGACTTTAAGTAGACTAGCAAATTACAGGCTATTAGGCAATACCATTTTATTATTTCTAAGTTTCAGTCAATCTCGGTATCAATTGAGCCAAATTTCTGTCTTAGCTATGTTTAATTTTTCTTTTACTAATGCGTCGCCAAAATCCTTTGACTACCTTAAATTGATCGATCGCGTGTAAGATAATAAATGCTAAAAAAGTATAAGCTAACCAAAAATGTATGTTTCGACCTAAGTCTACTAAGTCACTATTCTGGGGAAATAAATCAGGTAAGGTTAAACCAAAAAAGCGGACATTATTGTTTTTAAAGGAGTTAGAAAAAAAGAAACCACTAATAGGAACAGCCCACATAAAGATATAAAGAGAAGTATGCAGAGCTACTTTTTGCATCCATTTAAAACTATACTTAGGCAATCGCTTAGTATATTTCTTCCACCACACTTGTAATAGAGTTAAAATTCGCCAAGTTAATAAAGCCATTGCCAATACTCCTAGAGATTTATGGAAATCATAAAGTAAGTTTCGTCCAAATGCTTCTCTTGGCAAACGCGACATAAAAGAACCAACTACAAATATAATAATGTAACAATTAAACATCCACCAATGGATCGACATTAAATTTTGGTAAGCAGAATTTTTTCTCGGTTTGTTTGTTTTTGAAGCTTGAGCCATGATTTTCCCGCAAGTTATTTTACAGTGATACTATTTATTTAATTTTAACATTTAATTAAGATTGTAAATTTTTTATAAGAACTTTAGTGGTCATTATTACTTGAGAAGTTTTTATGGCAGCGATAAGTTGAGACAAAAATCAATTCTGATAGTAAAAAAATAGTCATTTTAACATTTTTCCAGCGATCGCTCTGTGCTGGCCAAGTAATTGTAATAGAGCGATCGCCCGATCATTTCTAAGTTTCAGTCAATCTCGGTATCAATTGAGCCAAATTTCTATCTTAAGCTAGGTTTAATTTTTCTTTGAACTCTGAAAATATCAGATATGGTAATATTTATTTAGTTTATCAAAACGTTGGTTGAAGACCCGCGCTCTCCCGCAGGGGAGGGTCGTATGGGAAAACCAATCAATTTTGCGGGTTTACACATAGTATGTTAGGATGTAAATGTTGACAATTAATCAGTAGATGGTCGAAAAAGCGTACAAATTTAGATTTTACCCAACTCTAGAGCAGGAAAGTCTGCTGAGGAGGACGTTGGGATGTGTACGCCTCATTTACAACAAAGCTTTAAATGCAAGAACTACTGCATGGTACGAGAAAAAAGAACGAGTAAGTTACAAACAAACTTCAGCCATGCTTACCTCTTGGAAAAAGCAGGAAGATTTAGATTTTCTGAGAGAAGTCAGTAGTGTACCCTTGCAGCAAAGTTTAAGACATCTACAGACTGCTTTCACCAACTTTTTTAGTGGACGGGCGAAATATCCCAACTTCAAGAAAAAGCGTAATGGTGGTAGTGCTGAGTTTACCTCATCAGGATTTAAGTGGAAAGATGGTCAAGTCTATTTAGCTAAATGTGCACAACCACTACCTATTAGGTGGAGTAGACAACTGCCAGCAGGTTGTGTACCTAGTACAATTACTGTCAAGCTTGTTGAGCCAAGTGGCAGATGGTCTATATCTCTGAGAGTCAATGATACCAGATATTTGAGGCTGAAACCGATTAAGAAGCAAGTTGGTGTTGATTTAGGAATCACCAATTTACTAACTACCAGCGATGGAAAAAAAGTTGCCAATCCAAAGAATCTTCAGAAGTTACACAAAAAACTGAGGTTAGCTCAGAAATCCCTTGATAGAAAACCCGACAAAAAGTCTAACAACTATTACAAAGCTAGGCTGAAAGTCGCAAAGATACACGCTAAGATTAAGGATTCAAGACTTGACTATACCCATAAGCTAACAACCCAACTAATTAGAGAAAACCAAACGATAGTAGTTGAGGATTTAGCTCCTAAAAACATGGTCAAGAACCACAAATTAGCTAGAGCAATAAGTGATGCAAACTGGGGAGAATTAGTTAGGCAATTAGAATACAAAGCTGATTGGTATGGACGGGAATTAATTAAGATTGACCGATATTTCCCCAGTTCCAAGCTTTGTTCTAATTGTGGTCATGTAGTAGAAAAGCTACCTCTAAATATTAGAGAGTGGGATTGTCCTGAATGTGGCATTCACCATGATCGGGACATAAACGCTGCAATTAATATTTTGGCTGCGGGACTCGCAGTGTCAGCGCCAGTCGCTCATGGGGGAGACCCCCTTTGGCGGCGCTGGCAAGTCTTTAGGAGCGACCGTAAGACCTGAAGAGAGTAAATCTCCTCAGGCGGGTGCTATGAAGCAGAAAGCCCCTAAAAGCGATGTTAGGGAATCCCCCGCTGTCACGCAAGTGCAGCGTCGGGAGGATGTCAAGTTAGAAAAATAAATGCAAAGTCATGCACACAACAGCAATTGATTTTATACAGCGTTTTACTCGAAAGGATTTAAGCGATCGAAATATACTCGAAGAGTTTTCAGATCAAGTCAGATTCTCTAGTTGGTTAAAAAAACAATATCCTAATACGTCACCAGAAATGTACAATGCCATGGTGTTGGTGGCACGACCATATTTTGAGTATAAAGATACGCCCGTATACGTTGTATCATTGGTCGATACACTTTTTATTACGGGGCGTAGTGACTCTAGCATCAGCTTTATCCGACCTAATACTTTAGGCACTCAAAAACAAATGATACTTGATGTACCACATGCCGGAACCTTACCACCTTCTTGTGTTGATGGACTATTATCTGATGACGTAATTGCTGATGAATCCGTATGCTCTAGCAATCCTTACACAATTTGGAATCAAGCAGATGTTGGGGTTTTGGAGGTATCTGGAAGTATTTGGCAAAATAATCAAAATTTTGTCTGTGGTTCGGCAGTATTGACAAATTTAATTATCAGCAATGGCAATCGCGCTCCAGCAAAAGAAGGTAGAACTAATCAGGTCTACAATACACACACTTATCGTGGGACTCCTCTATACAAAGATATTTCTCAGCCTACTGAAGAAACTAAACTAGGGTTAAAAAAGAATCATGATTTGAGTATTGCTGTAGCTGGAGCATGTCGTGCTGCAGCGTATATGACAAATCCGAATTATCCTATTATCTGTTTAGAACCACATAGTTATTCAGCATTTTCCCATGAAATACTCGATGCGTTATTTTCACCAAAACTAGATGGTATGAACTTAACTAAGTTTGCACCGCACAATGGTGGTACAGATACGAAAGCACTACTAGATTATCTGCGCAATACCCATGACTTGAAATCGTATCAAGAGTTAGTTAGACCATTGGTGTCAGTCCTAGATGTCTCAAGTCCTGACGAACCAGATAAATACAGTACAGTTAATCGATCTCAAATGGAAGCTTTTGTCGATCCCTTTATAAGCATGATACGGGATGCTTCTAACAGACTACCCATTAATATTGATAATTGGGAAAAATCGCGTCCTGATGTTTATGGTGCTACTAATACCATACTGAAAAGGTTAGAAGAAGTGATCAAAAAAGCCAATTATTATCTTGACATTAATGATGACAACCTAATATCAAAAACCATAAATACGGTGACAATTGAATATAATAGGGGACTTGTAACATCCAACGAAACCTCTAACATCCACACCAGTGAACAAGATTTTTACGAGCGTTGTCAATTGCTCGGTGCGGCATTTGTAGCCGGCATCAAGAATATGCAAAATCTGCGTTCAACAATGAATAATGAATAATGAATAATGAATAATTAGGGCTTGCTGATTAAATATCAAAGTATTGACAGATAAAAGTTTCAGCCTTTTTAAGTATCAAAAAGTGCGAGGTTTTATAGCAGGGAACAGGGAACAGGGAACAGGGAACAGTCGGAAAAATATTTCCTAGTCTAAGGTTCATCATCAGTCTATGTCCTAACCAACTCTTTCTTAGCTATAGGTAGTAATGGTTCAAAAATTTAGGATTTTAGTCGAGAGTTGAGCAGAAAAATCAAGGGACAAAACTTAGCTCCTACCCCTCTATAATTCCCATTTCTCCTGTCTCCTGTCTCCTGTCTTCTACTCCTACTATGCATACTTTTTCAGCAAACCCTACAGCGGTTTTCATTTGGGTAGACCACAGTAGGGACGTTCCATGGAACGTCCCTACAAAGTTTTGCTTGCGAATATGTGGTTCATCAATTTGAAAAGCGCTGTAAGTAACAAAGCGATCGCCTGATCATCTCTTAAGTTTCGGTCAATCTGGGAATTAATTGAGCCAAATTACAAGGACGATTACGAGAATCAAGTTGCTCTTTGATAATACTCCATCCTGTTTGACAGGCACCACTAGAACCAGGTAAACAAAAGATATAAGTACCGTTAGCTACGCCTGCCAAAGTTCGAGACTGAATGGTAGAGGTTTTAATTTCTTGATAGGAAATCATCCGAAATATCTCACCAAACCCTTCAATTTCTTTGTCTAAGAGTGGTTTAATGGCTTCTGGTGTACCATCTCGTCCTGTAACTCCCGTACCACCAGTAATCAAAATTACTTGGACAGATTCATCTGCAACCCATCTAGATACTACAGCACGAATTTGGTAAATGTTATCGGGAACAATAGTTTTTTCTGCTAAAAAATGACCTGTTGTGGTTAAATTATCCACTAATATTTTACCCGATTTATCATCAGCTTCGGTTCTTGTATCAGAAACTGTTAGGACGGCGATTTTTAAGGGTAGTAAAGATTCGTTTTGGTTCATTTTTGTGATTTTTTAATTAAGCTTTAACGGAAATAATTTTCTACTTCTAAAACACTTTTACCAAAACAACTATTGACAATTGTTGTCACGCGATCGCTGTTTAAGTTAGGCAGAGAATTGCTTATTGTTAATTCTAAATATCCTGAATCACGATAAACAAAGAATCTAACTTTATTGTTTTCCCATAGCCAAACTTCAGGAATTTTTAAGTATTGATATTTAGTTAAATCGTCGATACTCCCTGATGTTAGATTTATTTCTACTGCCAAATCTGGCTTGTCTTTGTCTATTTCAAAACAGTAAGCTACATCAGGTTCTTTCCCTTCTTTTCCTTCTTCTTTAAGAGTAGTTTGATTGTAAGGAAACAGTGCAAGGTTGTTTTGACGGCAGTAAGCCCAAACAATTGCTCTAATATAATCACCAATCAATTCATGGTTACGTCCTGGGGACACGATAGTGATAACTCCATTGCGAAATGAGACTCGTTTACTGGGCAAGTCTAAACTAATATATTCAGCCCAAGTTGTATTAGTAATTGTGGTAATTCGATCGCTTTTTTGTGTTCCAATAGTTAACATTTTTACTTAGGGGATATAGTTATTTCGTTACTAATCTAGAATAATTGATTCCCAGGAACCAATTCAGTTAATATTTACCGAAACGGAGAAAACCTTTGACCCGAAAACAGTGTATGGTGATGCTCCCAACCCAACACAATTGTAAACTTACTTCAACCCTTTAACACCTATTACACTGCCTATTCAGGTTAGAACGGTTCTAATGAAGAATGCTAATCTTAGCGAAGACGGCTTGAATAAATCAGATTGTTTATGGCTTTCCTCAGTTCAGGCTAAAGCCCCAGAAATCTATCAGGGGCAAGGATGGCAAGTCGCCGTATCGTCTCAGCATTGAAAAGTTGAGCTATGGAAGAAAAATGTTAAAACCTACGATCGCTGTAGTAGCTAGCCCACCAGGAGTCGGCAAAACAAGTTTGATTCGGGAACAAATCCCTAAAGCTAATCCTGCTGTCTATTTCAGCCCCGGTACTAGCAATATTCCCATTGACCAAACCTGCCTTGCTACAGACTTTCCCAATCTAAAAATTATTACTGATGCTCAAGACCTATTCCTTCTGCTACATCCCAAGCTAAACCCGCACTTCCAGGGTTAATTATATTATTACGCGTGCCATCATCATTTATCAACCAAATCCTGTTACCTCCATCAATTTTATTACGCCAGAGAATGTCTGCCACTCCATCAGCATTGAAATCTGCAACTTCTGCTACATCCCAAGCTAAACCTGCACTTCCAGGGTTAACTATATTATTACGCGTGCCATCATCATTGATCAACCAAGTCCTGTTACCTCCATTAATTTTATTACGCCAGAGAATGTCTGCCACTCCATCAGCATTGAAATCTGCAACTTCTATTACATCCCAAGCTAAACCTGCACTTCCAGGGTTAACTATATTATTACGCGTGCCATCATCATTGATCAACCAAATCCTGTTACCTCCATTAATTTTATTACGCCAGAGAATGTCTGCCACTCCATCAGCATTGAAATCTGCAACTTCTATTACATCCCAAGCTAAACCTGCACTTCCAGGGTTAACTATATTATTACGCGTGCCATCATCATTGATCAACCAAATCCTGTTACCCCCATCAATTTTATTACGCCAGAGAATGTCTGCCACTCCATCCCCATTAAAATCAAAACGATTATCAGAGGTATCATTGTCATCTGGAGGGTAGGTTGCAGCAACTTCAGGACGGCTCCAAGGAGCAACAAAATCAAATTCGCTCTCGTATCCCTCAATTTGCTCCCCATCGCTAAGAATACGGAAATTGTCAGAATAAAGAACCCGTTGTTCTGTATCAGTGGTATTTCCATTTTCCCAATCCCATTTGTAAATTCCACTCTTGAAATAGACACCCGCATTATCGCGATAAGTAGTAGGTCCTTGTTTAGTAACTTCTTTATCGCCGTCTATCCAAACTTCTATCAGGCCATCGTCATCACTTGAAGGACCTTCCCAGTCAATATGAAATACGAAGTCTGTCCAATTACCTTTCATATCTTGGAGGCTTTTAGGTAGAGTCGTAACGTCATATATGCGTTGATTGTTGTTGTTCAGTTCGTTGGATAAACTGAGAAGAAGGTCATTTCCCTCAATTGTAAGTGTAAGTGGAGGACCATTCCAATTTCCGTATTCATCAGGACCATGATGCCATTGAGCAATCAAGTCAGGGAAACTGTCAATCTCCCAATCTTCAGAAATGTAAATACTAAACCCATACCAAGTATCAGAATTATGAGCTTCTAGATTTCCCGTACTCAGGGATAGCTCAACTCGGCTGCTACTACTAGAAGCATTTTCATCACTCTCTCTCAGCTCAAAGCGACCGAAAGAACCAGTCCGTCCTCCAATTTCCTCGTTTACTACCTCAAATGAGTGCTTGTAGAGTGGTGCAGCAGTGTTTGGATCGCGAGCAGTTTCTATTTCCCAGTAACGATTATGTAACCCAAACTTCTGAACGCGTTCTGCCTTATTCCATCCTTTTCCACTAAACCCATTCTCATCCCACAGCAAAGGAATACCTTTATAATTTTCGGCGGGTAAACCTGAAGTTGAGTCTGCCGTCTCAAAGTCTAGATCGAATAAATAAGTAGTCATTATGTAACTATCCTTACATTGATTGATTTTTGAAGTTAGACTTAGTTTTGTCTGACTTCTTAGATACTGGCCAGTGTAACAGAATTATTTTATCGCTACAAGAAATGGACAATTTTTTAAAATTTCTTAACACTATCTAGATGCTGGTATAGTTGTAATTATTTCTTGAAATACAATCTCATCCTTAATGTGAATTTTTGATTTATGATAATTATGATCAAAATTATTAGGTAAGTTATCTACCCATGACAGAAGCAAATTTGTCCAGAGAATTTCCCGGCGCACAACGCCCCCGTCGTCTCCGTCGCACTCCCGCTTTGCGACGTATGGTTGAGGAAACCAAGTTGACAGTTAACGATCTAATTTATCCATTGTTTGTGATGGAAGGAGAAGGGCAAAAAGTCGAGGTTGTTTCGATGCCTGGAAGTTATCGCTATACTCTAGATTTACTGCTCAAAGAAATAGAGGATGCTTATAATTTAGGAATTAATGCGATCGCTTTATTCCCCCTCGTTGCGGAAGCTAAAAAAGACAATGTTGGCACCGAAAGCTACAACCCAGATGGGTTAATACAAAGAACTGTAAAGGCAATTAAACAAACAATACCAGATATTGTCGTCATTACTGATGTAGCTCTCGACCCCTATTCCAGCGAAGGTCACGATGGTATTGTGGGGGAAAATGGAGTGATTCTCAACGACCCCACCGTAGAAGTTTTGGTCAAACAAGCACTATCCCAGGCCGAAGCTGGTGCTGATATTGTCGCTCCCTCAGATATGATGGATGGGCGTATTGGAGCGATTCGCAAAGCTCTGGATGCTGCTGAATACTTCGATGTGGGAATACTTGCCTACTCTGCTAAATATGCCTCAGCTTATTATGGACCATTCCGCGATGCTTTGGATTCTGCACCAAAATTTGGGGATAAAAAGACTTATCAAATGAATCCTGCTAATGCTAGGGAAGCCATCAAAGAAGTAGCTTTGGATATTGCCGAAGGTGCAGATATGGTGATGGTTAAGCCGGCGCTTGCTTATTTAGATATTATTTGTGAGGTAAGAAAAGCAACAAATCTACCTGTAGCTGCTTATAACGTGAGTGGGGAATATGCCATGATTAAAGCTGCTGGTGAGAAGGGTTGGATAGATGAAAAAAAGGTGATGTTGGAAACTTTAACCAGTATGAAACGTGCTGGTGCGGATTTAATTTTGACTTATTTTGCTAAGGAAGTTGCGTTAATTTTGAAATAGGATAAATTCCAATGACTAAACAAGAAATAGTAGATTTCCCTCAACAGGGAATACTTGTTAGTATTATTATTGGTTTTCTTGGTAGTGGCAAAACAAAATTACTCCATCACATTCTTAAAAATAGACATCTCCAAAAATCAAAAATGAAATCAATCCTCCCATTAATTTTTGGTATAAGGTAAATATTTCCCCAATTTTTACACAAACGATACCAACGGACATGATATAATGGATAATTACCTCTCCCTAAAAGGGAGAGGATTGACTAAAAGGAAAAAATTTATTTTTTTCCCTTGAAAGGGGAGACTTTACAGCAGTTTTCATTTGGGTAAACCACAGTAGGGACGTTCCATGGAACGTCCCTACAATATTCTGGTT
>NZ_JAAHHT010000263.1 GCF_010672085.1 Okeania sp. SIO3I5 | reverse complement strand
GCAGATTCAATATTCTCGGCTTTGTCTCCCCTTATTCTGTCCCAGTAGGCAATACCAAGAATGTTTTGAGTTGCTGCCCAGTCGATGGGAAAGTCAGTTTGGGTGCGCACCAGCAAAGCTTGTTGGCATGCAGCAATGGCGGATTCAATATTCTCGGCTTTGTCTCCCCTTATTCTCTCTCTGTAGGCAAAGCCAAGATTATGTTGAGCCATTGCCCATTGGATGGGGAAGTCAGTTTGGGTGTAAACCAGCAAGGCTTGTTGGCATGCAGCAATGGCGGATTCAATATTCTCGGCTTTATCTCCCCTTATTCTCTCTTTGTAGGCGCCACTGAGGTTATTTTGAATCATTGCCCATTTGATAGGGAAGTCAGTTTGGGTCCGCACCAGCAAAGCTTGTTGGTATGCAGCAATGGCAGATTCAATATTCTCAGCTTTGTCTCCTCTTATTCTGTTTCTGTAGGCAATGCCGAGATTATTTTGAGTTACTGCCCAGTCGATGGGGAAGTCAGTTTGGGTGCGCACCAACAAAGCTTGTTGGAATGCAGCAATGGCAGATTCAATATTCTCAGCTTTGTCTCCCCTTATTCTCTCACTATAGGCAGTGCCGAGATTATGTTGAGTATTTGCCCAGTCGATGGGGAAATCAGTTTGGGTATAAACCAGCAAAGCTTGTTGGAATGCAGCAATGACAGATTCAATATTCTCGGCTTTGTCTCCTCTTATTCTATTTCTGTAGGCAATGCCGAGATTATTGTGAATGGCTGCCCAATTTTCCCGATGACTCTGAGAGGTAAAGACTTTTAGCACTACTTCACAACCTGCAATGCTAATTTCCATGTTATTTGCTTTGTTGCCCAGAGGAAATTCCCGAATGAGGTTACTGAAATTACCAATATATATAGCAACGCTTTCTGCTACATCCGCCTCCACTTCAGAAAATTTAGCAGTTGCCCAGTTTCGCAATATATCAGCAAAGTAATTGTCAAGTTTATCTAAGTTTTGTTGTAGGAGTGGGTAAACAACTTTCGAGTCACCCTCGCTGTCTGCGGTTGCCTGCAATACCTCTATCAAGAAATCTACATAGTCTTGGTATGCCAGATAATTTGCGACTTCGAGTAAAAATTCAGCATCATCTTGATCGCCCGCTGATGTCAACTTCTCCGCTTCTTGGAACATTGTTTGCCATAACCCAGAATCTACTAATTCCTGATTATCATTCAGAATTTTGTTGATTTCTGCCTCACTCTCACGATTAAGTAGTAAAGTGTTAATCAGATTCAGATAAGCTTCAATTCGTTGTTCATTCATATTTTTAATTCAAAAGTCAAAAATCAGATTTTGAAGTCCAGTAGTGGACTGTAACTATCTTTCCAGGAGCGATCGCCTATTTCATAGGACGAGCTGTCATTGCGAGCTATCTATTACCCACATTTTTTTTAACATAAAACTTGATAAAGTAGAAAGCTTTTCTTAAAAACAATGATTTATCATAGAAACCAGGTTTCTTTGCGTAATTCCTAATTTTTTATAGAATTCGCCACCTTAGCACTACTAATTTCCTCTCGAATAGACTTATTAATTGCATCCACAAAAAACAAGCGATCGCTAATAGAAAATCCTCTAATCAATTCAACTAATTCCTGCCAAGGTAAACCCCCCAATTCTGAATCAAGATTTCCCTTTCCTTGAGGCAACTTTCCTGACTGCAAACTCTCTAGCAAATCATTACGAAGTGCCTCTAAAAAAACACAATCATTGCCAACATCTGACGCCTCATCCTCATCTATATTTTCAATTTCCTCCAAACGTTTTTGATAACTTGCGATTTGCTCTTCAATTGCCTCAACAATAAATTGCCTTGCTTTATAGGTTTTTTAATCCACATTTTCAAGCTTGACACGCTACTACGAATTTTGATCGGGATTTAATTAAACAGGATATTACCGAATTTCGGCAACTATTTTTCCTCTTACATGACGACCTTTCAAACGATTTAATGCTGCGGGTATTTCCTCTAAACTAATCACTTCAGTTAACATCGGATTAACTTTATTTCCACTCACTAATTCCCCCATTTCTTTCGCAATTTTTCCTAAGTCTTGAATCGCCTTTTTATCCCCAGATAAATAAGCACCTCCTAAAGCAATTTCATGGATAGAAGGAGTAATACTAAAAGGTTTGAATTTGCTAAAATCAGGTAAACCAGCAATACAAGCAATTCCACCATTAAACGCCAACATTTCAAAACCTGTTGTTGCAGTTTCCGAACTAACTGTATCTAAAATTGCATCAACACCACGCCCCTTAGTAATTTCCTTAATTCTCACAACCACATCCTCATTTTGATAATCAATTAAATGTTTTGCTCCCAATTTTTGCACATAACCAAAATTCCTCCGAGAACAAGTTGTAATTACTTCCAACCCTGCTAACGATGCCAACTGCACCCCAAAACCTCCAACTCCCCCAGCGCCACCATGAATTAAAATAGTTTGCCCTGACTGAATGTGCAAACGGCGATGTAAAGCATGATAAGCAGTGAAACCAGCACAAGGAATAGCAGCAGTTTCCGCAAAAGAAACACCCTCTGGAAGTGGAGCAACTGCTAAGACGTTAGCGTTGGTATATTCTGCATAACCTCCTGGTTTAGACAAATTTCCATGATAATAAACCTTATCTCCTACTTGCCATTCAGTAACATCAGCACCGACAGCATCCACAACCCCTGCTACATCTAATCCCAAAATAAATGGATAACTCCACCTTGACGATCCAGAAGTAGCGAGTTTGTAGTCAACAGGGTTTAATCCTACAGCATGAACTTTTACCCGTATTTCTCCTGCTTCCGGTTGTGGCAAAGGCATTTCTGCAATGTGTAAAGTATCAGGAGTTCCAGGTTTTTCTAATACTAATGCTTTCATTTTTTTCCTATTTAGGCGTTGTACCATATTGTAGGGGCGAATGGCCATTCGCCCCTACTTCTTAAAATTCAATTGTAATTTTGCCAAAATGAGAACCTATTTCCATATAATTTAGTGCTTCTGGAGCTGACTCAAATGGAAAGACGCGATCGCAAACCGGACGTAATTTATTCACATCTATCGCCCTATTCATCGCCTCAAACATCTGACGGGAACCCACAAAAATACCCTGTATCCGCACTCCTTTCATTACTGCGGGTAAAGGATTAAATTCTCCCTGCGCTCCTGCTAATACACCTATTAAACTTATTTTACCTCCCATTCTCACTGCTTTCACAGACTGACTTAAAGTATTTACTCCTCCAACTTCCACAACATAGTCAACTCCGACTCCCTCAGTCAACGCCAACACTTCTTTTTCCCATTTTGGCACAGATTTATAATTAATGACATCAGATGCACCCAACTCTTTCACTCGCTCCAATTTTTGATCACTACTGGAAGTGGCGATGACTCGCGCTCCTGCCATAACTGCAAACTGTAACGCAAACAAGGAAACTCCACCTGTTCCCATTACCAAAACTGTTTCCCCTGGTTTTAAACCTGCTTCTATTAAAGCGTGCCAAGCTGTTACCGCAGCACAAGGTAAAGTTGCTGCTTCTGTATCGGATAGGTGAGGAGGGATAAGTACCACCCCATCTTCAGACAAGACTACATATTCTGCTAACATTCCGTTAAGATCACCACCCAAAGTTGACTTTGCTGCTTCTTTAGTAAAATTACCTGACAACCATTTCTGCATAAAAATGCCAGCAATTCTATCTCCCGGTTTGACTCTGGTGACACCTTCTCCCACTGACACGACTTCTCCGACTCCATCAGAACATGGAATCACAGGTAAACGCAAACGGGGGTTGTAAAGACCTTTAATCATTAAAATATCTCGGTAGTTAAGGGAGACAGCTTTTACTTTCACTAAAACTTCTCCAAATTTTGGTTCCGGTTGTGGTTTTTCAGTACAGACTAAATTACCAAATTCTTGAATTTCAAATGCTTTCATAATTATTAGGGAATAGGTATGGAGGGAATAGGTAAGCATTCAGCGATTAGCTGTCAGCTATCAGTCCAGTAGGGTGTGTTAACAAAGCGTAACGCACCATTTTTGAGGAAAGCATAACCCACCATTATAGTATTTTATAGATATAGATGGTGCGTTAATGAAATGTAACGCACCCTAGTGGAGTCTCTGGACTAATAGTGAAATTATATAAACCCTGTACTTCTAAATTTTGATTGAGAATAATTGATGGTTCTTGAGCTACGTCAATAATTAGTAACCGAGTAAACGAGCGTTGATTTGTATATGGTTCAATAACTAGGAATAGCAGGCGATCGACTGATGTTATCCTAACCTTAAGATCGTAGTCTTTGAACTCACCTAAGTACAGTTTCTTTTGAAAATTAACATTATTGTTAGAAGTTTCAATTTTCGCTAAATGAATCTGCTCCGATATTTCATAAATAATACCCCAAACCGGAGGAAAAGAAGTTACTGCGACTAATTCAAAGCCTGACTTCTTAGAGCGATCAAAAGAAGTTTGATTAATTGATTGACACCTTAAAATAGAGCTTTTGTTCAATTTAGGGTCTGAACAGAGAAACTCGAATTCGTCAACGTCTAGTTCGTCAAAGTTTAGTTTGTCAAGGTCTACATCAACTAAATGAGAAATTTTAGTATACCCTGAAAACTGGGATTGACCAATGTCTACAGAACCACTTTCCACATCAAGAGGAAGAATTATAATATTTTCTCCCGAACCCCCTTGAGTTGAATAACTCTGAAGAATACACCACTGATTCAAATCCGGATTAATCCATTGTGTTCTCAGATGATGATTAATTCCACTAATATGGAAGGTACTCAAAATTTGCAGATTATTAGGGTTAGAGATATCAACTCGCAGAACATAAGTTGGACTCACAACATTATCTAACAAATAAGCAATTGATTGATAAATTAAGATATCGTGAGCATTTTTCTTTTCTCCCCCCCATAAGAAATCTAGTAATTCTAAGTTAACTTCATCCAAGGTTTCCAAGTCTTGATTCAAAGCAATCAGCTTTCCGTCAGTGCAGATAAAAATATGATTTCCATCGGTAGCGATTGCTGCAACATTAGTACATTCATAAACTTGAAGTTTTTCTAATGATGCTGATAATTTTATAACTTTTGATTGAGGTCTATCTGTTTGCTCTTGATTCAATCTTCGGTTCAATCTTTGGTCAATATTTTGACCCACAAAAATTGAATCTGATAAGGCTACAAGTCGCCAAAAACTCATCAAGGAAGGTGTTTCTTCTAAGTTAGCTACGGCTTGGGATTCATATTTTTGGGTTTGGTTATTATAGCTAAACTTAATAAGTTTGTCAGACTTAACGATTAGGTCTGGCAATGAGTAGGATGATGCCTTTTCTTGGGATAGATTAATGTCAGTGAAAAAGTCTTTAGACATGATGTAAAATCTCAACGCATTTTTGATAAGTCTGGGTCTTACAAAATCCGGATTAAAGACAAGTATATACTAAGCTAAACTTAGCTAGGAATCTGAGGTTAACTGTTTGATCTCTGTTGTTATTAGACATCTCCGAAAAAGAGGAAGTAGGAGGAAAGAATTGATGAATAAAAGTGAGATAACTGCAAAAAAACCTTAACTGAACCGTATTGTATTTCATAGATGGTGCGTTACATTTCATTAACACACCCTACTAGACCTTTTAGATTTAATCAGCAAGTCCTAATTATCCATTATTAATTATTAATTATCAATTATTAATTATCCATTATCCATTATCCTCTGACTGTTTCAACCGCCAACCTTTTCTCACAGTTTGTCGAGCGCGAGCAACAACTAAACTATCATCTTCCACATCTTTTGTTACCACCGAACCTGCTCCTACTGTCACATCTTCCCCTAAAGTCACCGGAGCAACTAATACACTATTTGCACCAGTTTTTGAGCGATCGCCAATCTTAGTCTGATGTTTTTTCACTCCATCATAATTAGCAGTAATTGTACCAGCACCAACATTTACTTTTTCTCCCAGAGTCGCATCTCCCAAATAAGATAAATGAGCTGCATTAGAGCGATCGCCCACTTTAGCTTTTTTCAATTCGACAAAATTACCAATTCGGCAGTGAGAACCCACTTGAGAATCACCCCGTAAATGTGCATAAGGACCAATACGAGTATTATCAGACACCACACTATCAGAAATCACCGAGTACAACACTGAAGCATTTTTACCTATCTGACTATTTTCGATCAAACTTCCTGGCCCAATGCGACTACCAGCACCAATCATACTCCGACCCCGAATATGAGTTTGTGGTTCAATAATCACATCCCGTTGCAACAAAACTGTATCATCAATAGTAATACTATCGGGGTCTATCAAAGTTACTCCAGCGGCCATCCAATTATCTTTGATCCGCATCTGCAAAATCTGATAAGCTGTAGCTAAATGTTTACGGTCGTTAATCCCAACAATTTCTTGATAGTCATTCACATCAACTGCCATGACAGGATTAAGAAAAGGAACCACATCTGTTAAATAATATTCTTTTTGGTCATTGTCGGCTTTTAGTTCGGGCAATATCTTTGCCAAAGCTGGCCAATTGAAACAGTAGACTCCGGCATTGACTCGATGATTTTGTTTCTGGGCAGTCGTACAGTCTCGGTCTTCTACTATTTGAGTTACAAAATTATTTGTATCGCAGAATATTCTACCGTAACCTTTGGGATTAGGTAAATTAGCAGTCAAGATAGTCGCTGAATTTTGATTTTCCTTGTGAGTATCTATTAACTGCTTGAGAGTTTCAGGCCGCAATAATGGTACATCTCCATTTAATACCAGCAGATCCTCAGAAAATTCTTTTAGATAGGGTAACAATTGTTGAATAGCATGACCAGTTCCTAATTGTTCCGTTTGTTCTACAAATTCCAGTGTAGGATTATTATCATTATCAATATTATCGTTATTATCCAGGAGAGAGTTTTGTACAAGGTCTCCACGATAACCAACTATCACAATTATTCTTGATGGTTGAATAGAAACACAACTTTTCAGAACTCGTTCAACTAAGGTATGGGAACCTAATTTATGTAATACTTTGGGTAAGTCTGACTTCATTCTGGTGCCACGTCCAGCCGCTAAAATTGCTACCGCTACCATGATTTTTAGAATTATTTGCTTTGTGACTAAGAGACGTTATATTACGAATCCACAATTCTTATATTCTCATATTCAAGGGAGTAGGGAGTAGGGAGTAATGAGTAATGAGTAATGAGTAATGAGTAATGAGTAATGAGTAATGAGTAATGAGTAATGAGTAATGAGTTAGGAGTTAGGAGTTAGGAGTTAGGAGTAGGGAGGAAATCATAGTGGTAACTTATGAGTAAACAATTAAGTAAGTGTTTAGGCTAAATAATTTTCATAGAAATTAACATTTGACTTTTGACTTTTAACTTTTGAATTTTGAATTTATTATGCAACGCCATAACTTTTAACTTTTGAATTTTGAATTTTGAATTTTGAATTTATTAGACCAACGTTTTTTCCAATGGGATGTAGGTTCTAAGGATGATTTTTGTTGTTCTAACTGACGGCGATGCACAATAATTTCACTAGAGTCTGATAAGTTTGGGTCACGGTAAGGAATACCAGCGCGAGTCAGTAAGTGTTCTTTTTCCTTTTGGGAAAGTGGAGGTAAATTTTTCTCCGAAAAACTGGCCACTGTTCCTGGCGATCGCCTACCTACTGGTGTTGTAGAACCGATTTTTAAATGAGCTTCCAGTAATGCTGTTCTGACTGCTGCGGAACAGGAATATGTTGCTAGATAACCATCGGGTTTGAGACAACTACTTACTAAGGATAAAAATTCTACTGTCCAGAGTTGGGGACAACTGGGTGGTGAAAAGGGGTCGAGAAATATAGCATCTGTCTGGAAGCTAGAATTACTTAACTCTTTAATAGTCGTCCTTGCATCCCCCGTTAGGAGTTTAGCCTGAATTTTGTCTGTTTGTAATTGATGGGTTTTGGCTAGAGTTGCTAATAATTCTGGCACAGGTTCCGGCCAATTATCTAGAAGACCTTTAGCGATCGCTGCTTTTGGCACTTCTGGGTCTAATTCTAGTCCTACCTGAATGATTTTACAACTAGGATTAACTTTCCAGATAGCTGCTAAAGCTGAAGCGGTATTATATCCTAGTCCATAACAAACGTCAAGTAGGCAAACTACAGGTCTATCTACTTTAGATAATAGTTGAACTGGGTAAACAAATTTATATTCGGCTTCTTGTTGAGCGCCAAAATGAGAGTGAAAAGTTTCACCAAATTCGGGTGAAAAGAAAGTGTATGAACCATCTGCTGTTAGTTGTGGTATGAATTTGTAATTTGTCAATTCCTCTTCCTAAATTTTCATAATTATGAACAAACCGAAAAAATTCTACTTACCAAAATGGTTTCCTTTTCCTAGAGCTTTGTTAAAGGCTTTAATTAGGGTTTCTTTTATGACTATTTTAGTTACGATAATCAGAGATTTTGAACTAGGAGTATATTTTGGGGAACTACTGGGAAGTTTAGAATTATTGGTTTGTTTGAGTATTGTTATTTTATTTTTTTTGATTCCTATATTGGCTTTTGCACATAATTTTTTGATTTTATTATTTCATACTATTCGGGAAACTTTTTCCAAGAGATATCGTTATAAATTATTTCTTTTTCCAAGAATTATCAGTTGGTGGAAGGCTTTATATAGCTGGTTAGTAATTATCATTAGTACCCTAGCAGCAATCTTAATATCTACATTAATACTACCTTGGTTTAATCTAAATTACACATCTATCCTCTTAGAAAAAAGTAAAATTTTATATCCTGAATCACTTATCGATAAGTTGCTTTTTTTTGTATTTATTAGTATTTGGTTAATAGTAGCTGCTAAATTATATCAATTTGAATTTGTATCAAAAAGTTTTTTTCTGTTAAGACAAACAAATCATCGTACTCAAGCCCAAAAATATAAAATTAATCAAACCCATCAAATTCAACACCAGATTAATTTGAATAAAACAAATAATGAATTAGCAAAATCTAGCATTTTTCATGGAATAAATCATATTGCTAAACCCCTAAATCTTAGAGAGCAAGATGACAAGAAAAAACTAATTTATCCCCAAAATAATCTGTTCAATAAATTACCTAAAATTCTCAAAGATAATATTTTAGTCTTACTAATTATTGCTTTACTTGGATTAGGCGTATATGGATTTTCTCGATCAGAATTAGTTTCTGAAACTCCTGTAGTTGTAGTGACTGAAATTCTCTCGCCAATACCAAAAAAAGTTAATTCTGAAAAACCAGAAATTACAGAGGTAAAAACTAAACCTACACCTCTATCTTCTCCAACAAAAAAATCTGCATCTATTCCGACAAAAACTATTATTGTACCGAAAAATTTTGGTTTAAAGCCTCCCCTTGGATAGGGGATAATAAATAAAAATTTTTCTTTGAGTCAATCCTCTTTTTTTTCAAGGAGAGGTAATTATTAATTATTCATTATTAATTATTAATTGTTGAACACCACCTGACCCATTTACATTAGCAGTTAACCGAGCTATTAATGCAGCATAAATGGCTCAAGCTGAATGCTTACTAAAAAACTATTATAATAATATATATAAAAAATATAAAGATACAGCAATCCTAAATTGGTTGTAAAAGTTTTTATAACAGTTAATTTTTACTCAAAACATTATTGATGTTTTTACTACTCCCCTACTCCCCTACTCCCCTACTCTCTAAAACAAAGGTAATTAATCATGGTTCAGTATAGATTTATCCAGCTTGCCAGACAAGGAAATTCTAAAGCGATCGCTACCCTCTTAAATAGTAAATTACACCCTGAAGGTATTAATGCCAAAGCTAGTGTAGTAAATAGTTGGTTACACATACTCCTAGAATCTGATGAATTGCCAGATAGATATTCTACTATAAATGTAGTTCGGAATCAATTAATAGAATTAGCACCAGATTCAATTAAAAGAGTAAAATTATTGTTCAAAAGATACATTGATGAGTATCCTACCTGGGGTCAAGAATTTGATTTAGAATTAAGTTACTTATCTGATTTAAACTTGACCAGTTTTTCGGCTCGTAAACAAAATAGATTTTATCCAAACTCAAAAATTAATAGTATCAAAAATCCAGGTTTAAATAATCTCAGAATGAGCGAAACGACTTTAGGAATAGTTGGAATAATATTATTTATGGCTTTAGTTGTTTTTATTGGAAAAATGTTGCTCAATCAATCATCACAAACTCCTCAACAAGAGAAATTGAGAATTCAGAATTTAGAATTGAGAATTCAGAATTCAGAATTTCAGAAGAGATTAATCCGTTCAATTTGGCATTCCTGAATTAAGGTATGAAAAATTGAGAATTCAGAATTGAGAATTCAGAATTAAGAAGAGATTAATTCATTAAATTTGGCATTCCTGAATTAAGGTATGAAAAATTGAGAATTCAGAATTGAGAATTCAGAATTAAGAAGAGATTAATTCATTAAATTTGGCATTCCTGAATTAAGGTATGAAAAATTGAGAATTGAGAATTGAGAATTGAGAATTGAGAATTCAGAATTGAGAATTCAGAAGAGATTAATCCATTAAATTTGGTATTCCTGAATTAAGGTATGAAAAATTGATAATTCAGAATGTTAGAATTGAGAATTCAGAAGAGATTAATCCATTAAATTTGGCATTCCTGAATTAAGGTATGAAAAATTGATAATTCAGAATGTTAGAATTGAGAAGAGATTAATCCGTTCAATTTGGCATTCCTGAATTAAGGTATGAAACTTGGTTTGTAGGGAATAGGCAATACTTAATTGGGAACAGGAAACAGTTAATATTAATAAGTAGTTCAAACAATCCAAAATAGAAAATACAAAATTATCAAATCATACCCAGAATCAGCAAACCCTTAAATGCTAAATTCAGAACAGATTAATCAATCAAATTCTAAATTCTAAATTCTCAAACATGACTAATACAAATCTTCTTATTTCTTCTCAGTGGTTGGCAAATCATCTTAATGACTCAAACCTAATTATTATTGACTGCCGTTTTTCCTTAGCAAATCCAGAATTAGGCAAAAAACAATATCAAGAAAATCATATTCCTGGTGCATTCTATTTAGACCTCAACCAAGACCTTTCTAACCCCGTACAAAAACATGGTGGACGTCATCCATTACCTGACCTTAATAAACTAGCTGAAAAATTAGCAAAGATAGGTGTTAAATATCAAGAAACTTTTATCGTAGCTTATGATGATTCTCGCTTTGCCTTTGCCTCCCGTTTATGGTGGTTATTAACATATATGGGTCACGAAAAAGTTGCTCTCTTGGATGGCGGTTTTTCTGAGTGGCAAAAAGAATATCCAGTTACAAATGAAATTTCCTCTCAAAAGTTGGGTTTTTTTGTACCTCAAATTCAACCAAAAATGGTGGTAGATATAGAAACAGTTAAAGCCAAAAAAGATTTGCCAGAAGTAGTATTAGTTGATTCGCGAGATAGCGATCGCTATTTAGGAAAACATGAACCTATTGACCCTATTGCTGGTCATATTCCAGGGGCAGTTAATTATCCTTGGAAACAAGTTACTGATGAAAATAGTCAGGCGAAAGTTGCCGAGCAAAATTCTCGTTGGGAAGAAGTAAAAAATGCAGAGGAAGTTATTGTTTATTGTGGTTCTGGTGTGACTGCTTGTGTTAATTTATGGTCGTTAAAAATGGCGGGTATTAATACTGGAAAACTTTATGCAGGTAGTTGGAGTGATTGGTGTTCTTATTTATAGCAATTTTAAATAATTTATGAAAAAAACTGTAGGGGTTTGGTCTCCAAATCCTATTTTCCCTTGGGTTGGGAAACTAAACTTCTACGCTCAAATATTAGAAGCTATTTAGGATTGCTATTATATTGGATAAATTCAGCACAAATAATCTGATTTTTACTGCAATATTTCGGAAAATATTCTGATGAAAATTGTGGTGTGGGATTTATTTGTGATTGGCAATTCCCTTGGGTTGCGAGACCAACTTAGGTTTGGAGACCAAACCCCTACCCTCAAATATTACAACCTATTTAGGATTGCTATTATATTGGAGAAATTCAGCACAAATAATCTGATTTTTACTGCAATATTTCGGAAAATATTCTGATGAAAATTGTGGTGTGGGATTGATTTTTGATTGGTAATTCCTTTGGGTTTGAAGAGCAACTTAGGTTTGGAGACCAAACCCCTACCCTCAAATATTAGAAGCTATTTAGGATTGCTATTATATTGGAGAAACTCAGCACAAATAATCTGATTTTTACTGCAATATTTCGGAAAATATTCTGATGAAAATTGTGGTGTGGGATTGATTTTTGATTGGTAATTCCTTTGGGTTTGAAGAGCAACTTAGGTTTGGAGACCAAACCCCTACCCTCAAATATTACAACCTATTTAGGATTGCTATTATATTGGAGAAACTCAGCACAAATAATCTAATTTTGATTGGAATATTTCGGAAAATATTTTGATGAAAATTGTGGTGTGGGATTAATTTTTGATTGGTAATTCCTTTGGGTTTGAAGAGCAACTTGGGTTTGGAGACCAAACCCCTACCCTCAAATATTAAAACCTATTCACACTAATCTATTTTCCTTCTTTAAAAATCAAAGTAAATAGAAGGTAAACCTTCCGGCGCCAACAACCAAACAACAAAGA
>NZ_JAAHHT010000262.1 GCF_010672085.1 Okeania sp. SIO3I5 | reverse complement strand
CACCTATCTTTATTTGTTCCTATTTCCTATTCCCTGTTTCCTATTCCCTATTCCCTATTCCCTGTTCCCAGTTAAGTGTTCCCTGTTCCCTAAAACCAAGGAATTTTGTACCTCACGCTTCTTGGGAATTGCTATATGATCTATTTTAAAGCATCACATATTATAGTAAACTGATCAATAGTTTCAGGAATTTTATCCCAGTCAAAATCATCAATTTCTTGAATTAGTTTCTGACTATATTCTTGTAATAACTGACACTGATGTTCTTCTGCCCAAGCATTTAAACGAGCTGCAAATTTTTCCAAATCATTTATAGCTAAAGTTTGGCGCAACTTTAGCCAATTAGTTTCTGCTTCCATATTCAGCTTATCTAGTAATTCATCTAATCGTATTGGTTGCCCTGAAATTACCTTTGTTTCGGTAAAATTATCGAATGTTTCTATCTCAAGTTCAGGTGTAGTAGCAGCAGAAATAATCGGAAAAATTTTCTTCATTTCTGCCACCATTTGAGCACAACTGACAGGTTTCCGGATAAACCCTTCACACAAAAACTTTAACTCATTCTCATCTTCAATTTTTGATGAAGCAGTCAAGATCACGATCGCTATGTGTTTTGTTTGCTCATCTTGCTTCAGGAATAACGCTGTGTTTCTACCATCCATACGAGGCATTCGCAAGTCGAGAAAAATCAGCTCGGGGAGTTGTGCTTTTGCGATCTGGATTGCTTCTTGCCCATCGCTAGCAAAAAACAGTTGGTGAGATGTTTGATCAAAATATCCAGCAATTAAATTGCGATTAGAAGCTATATCATCAACCACTAGAATTTTTAAAGGGGCAAACTGTTGTAAATTCTTATCCTTTTCTGCTAATAAGTTAGATTTTACAGACATCTTTGTAATTTTAACTCTGGGAAAACTGAGGATAAATTTACTCCCCTTTTCTAATTGACTTTCTAGTTTAATTGTACCGCCTAGCATATCTACAAGACTACGAGTAATGGTTAAACCTAACCCTGTACCTCCATATTTGCGACTGGTTGTACTGTCACTTTGAGTAAAAGCTTCAAAAATCTGCTTTTGTTTTTCTGGCGCAATGCCTATTCCTGTGTCTTCTACAGAGATTTCTAAACCAATTTGATCGCTTTGAATATTTTCAACTTTGTCTGAATTGACAGCAACCTTAATATATCCACTTTCAGTAAATTTAATAGCATTTCCAATAAGGTTGAACAGGATTTGTTGCAGTCGGACTCGATCAAATAAAATTGCATTAGGTAAAGTAGGGGAAATCTCCATGTAGTAATTTAACCCTTTATCAGCAGATTTAGCCATAAATATTTCTTGGATTTCCTGAACTATGGAAGTGATATCAACAGCTTCATAATTCAGTTCTAGCTTTCCGGCATCAATTTTTGATAAATCTAGAATGTCATCAATTATAGCCATTAGAGTTTTACCAGTTACTAACACTGAAGTTAAATAGGATTTGCCTACGGGATCGGTAACAAAAGATTGCAGCAATTCAGAAAAACCTAAGACTGCATTCATAGGAGTGCGAATTTCATGGCTCATATTTGCCAGAAACTCACTCTTAGCTTGGTTAGCTGCTTCAGCTTGTTGTTTTGCAAGTTTGAGGGCGGTATTGTTTTCAGCTAATTCATTCCTGCGTTCAACTTCTTGTTTCAGTAAATTAGCTTGGGCAATGGCAATTCCTAGTTGAGATGCAACTGCTTCAATTAATTGAATTTCACTGTTTGTCCATTCTCTGTAGCGATCGCATTGATGTAATCCAATTACTCCGTTAAACTGACTTTGATAAAAAGTCCCTACTACTAACATTGATTTAAGTTGCAGTTGACGGCAAAAAGTTGCTGCTGGTTGTAGTAGGGTATCGGCATAAACATCATTTGAGGCAATAGCAGTTTCCTGAGTCAACAGCTTTTGCATATGAGGATTTCCTGCTATTGGTATTTCTATATCTAAAATTGACTCCACTTCTCCTAGTAGGTGTTCTGCTACACAGGGGATTTTGGGCACGGGTTCAGTAATATAGAAATGAATCGAACAACGATTTGCTTGGAAAGTTTGCCCTACTTGCTCGGCAGCAATTTGGAAAATCTTTTCTGTATCCAAACTACTACGAATATCATCAGTAATGCGCTTGAGTAAAAGACTTTGCTCAAGCTGTTGTCGCAAGGTTTCCTCTGCTAGTTTCCGTTGGGTAATATCTTCTGCAATACCGGTGAAGCGAATAACTCTTTGGGTATTATTATATAGGGGAAACGATCTGACTTGAATCCAACGAATTTCCTCATCATTACGAAGTATCCGAAAGGTTTCATCAAAAGATTTCTGGTTCTCAAGATGAATATCGAAAGCTGCTACCAAAGTCGAAATGTCATCGGGATGAACAGGCAATAACCACGATCGACTATTTTTATACATACTAGCGCAACTTCTACCCCAAATTTTCTCATAAGCAGGTGAAATATATATTACTTCTCCTTCCTCAGACAAAACAAAAAACACCTGGTCAATATTTTCTGTTAGTTCCCGGAATTTGGCTTCACTTTTACGCAACGCATTTTCAAAATTTTTTCGCTCTGTGATATCAATAGCACAAGCAAGCAATAATTGATCTTGATTTTTATCTCCTGTTTGGATCAATGTTCGATTTAAGATCATATGGTATGTTTTTCCTGATGGATGATTAAAACTGTCTTCTTTAATCATGGGATTGCCTGTTTTTAATACCTTTAGATCGTCAGACTTAAACAGCATAGAGTATTCACCAAATAAATCCTCATATTTAATTTCTGACAAAGATTTTCCTTGTAAACCAAAATTTATGACTGCTGCTTGATTCAAAAAGTGAAATTCGATCCGCTCTTTTTCCCCATAGCTTTTGAGAATGATCGGTATTGGCAACCCATCTAAAATATCTGCTAGCATTTGTTTTTGTTGAGCAAGTTGCTTGTTACTCTCTTGGAGATTTTGAGCAAAAATCTTTAATTCTGCTTCTTGTTGTTCTAGGATTTTTGTGGCTTTTTGGCGATCGGTAATATCAAAGGCGGTTCCGAATACCTTGATCACATTTCCTTCTCGATCTCTAATCCCTTCTCCTCGTAATTCTATATATCTAGTAGTACCATCGGTTCTAAATATTTTTAAGTCGATTTTAAAGGAAGTACCATAAGCTATTGCTTCATCAATACATTGTTGCAGTTGTACTCCATCTTCTGGCTCGATATACTGGAAATATTCAGTATAGCTAGGTTCTGCATTTGCTAGCTCGAAGCCAAAAATCTTGAATAATTCTTCTGAACAGGTGATTTTTTTAGTGGCAACATCTAGTTGCCAACTACCGATATGAGAAATCCTTTGAGTTTCAGCTAGTAATTCTCGACTTTCTCTGAGTAGGGTTTCTTGCTGGGTACGCTCAGTAATATTGCGCAGCAACACTAATACTTCATCCTCTGTGAGAGGAACGATCCGAGCTTCTGCAAATTTCTCTTCCCCTTTGTGGGTAACAGCATATTCTAATGTTTGTAATTTTTGAGTTGCTAAAGTTTGTTGAGCTAGTTGAGTTAGCTGTTGCAATATTGGAACAATAAATAAATCTACTAAGTTTTCAGTGTTAGTTTCTGCGTCTGAAGTCAGCATTTGAAATATTTTTTGACCGATCAGCTCAATTTTTGTACCATCCTGTTTCATCCGAATCATTGGATCGGGTATGGTTTCCACTAGAGCGCGGATTGTTTTTTCTTGCTCGCGCAGCACTACTTCTGTTTTTTTGCGCTCGCTAATATCACGATGTATTCCTGCCATTCTCAGCGGTTTGCCTTGACTATCTCTAGTTATAACTTTGCCATAATTTGCTATCCACTTCCATGCTCCAGATTTTGTCCGCACCCGATAATCAAACTTATAGGCAATAGAATCATCTTTGAGATGATCATTGAGGGTTTCCATTACCATTGGTTTGTCTTCTCGATGAATCAAGCTTTCCCAAGTTTCTACCTTGGGTGGTAATTCATCTGGTTGGTAGTCTAGCATTTTCAACCAGCAAGGACTAAAATATACCTCATTGTTAGTTATATCCCAGTCCCAAAAACCATCTCCAGAACTTTCGACTACCAGTTGTAGTCGTTCTTGATTTTGTTGTTGAATGAGTTCAGCTAATTTTTCAGAATTAATATTCTTAACCGCTAACAGTAAATATTTAGGAGATCCATCCGGGTATCTAATTATTGAGCCTATTTCTTGCCCCCAAACCAAAGTTCCATTTTGATGAATATATTGTTTTTCCAGGGAAAAAGAGGATATTTCCTGAGAAATAAGTTGTTCAATTAGGATTGATGCTGATTCTTGATTCCTAGGTTGTGTTACCTGATGATAATTTAGGTTTAAAAATTCTGCTTCAGAATATCCTAGAAACTCGCATAAAATCTGATTTACTTGTAAAAATTTTCCTGTAAGCGAGCAAATAGCAATTCCCTCTGTCGTATTTTCAAAGATTTTTTGGAAGGATTCTTGGCTTTCTTGCCTAGCTCTTTCTGCTTCCTGAAAATTTGTTTTATCTCGCAGATTAGCTATAATTCCAGTAATCTTGTCATTTTCATCATAATAGGGTGCATAAGTACGAATTATATATTTTTGACCAATCAGATTTAAGTCGATCCAACCCTGAATTTCTACAGTTTCTCCTGCCAAACATCTTTTAAATGGTTGTTTAAAAAAAATTTCAAATGTTTCTTCTCCCAAAACTTCTTTGATATTTTTACCAATTATTTGTTCAGATTCTTGATTAGTTAATTTGAGATATGCTGGATTAACTAATTGGTAGTTATAATTGGTATCTAATAAACATATAGCTTCACCACTTAAGGAAAATATTCGTTCATATATTCTTAAATTATTATGAATTTTTGGCATATTTATTCAGTTATCAGTTATCAGTATCTCGAAGTAAAGCCAGAGCCTTTTTCAGTTATAGCAAAAGGCATTTATGCTGAGGGCATGGGTCAAACCTAACCCCCTAACCCCCTTCCTATCCCCCCTGCCCCCCAATGACAAGCTATCCCTTATAAGGAACTCTTGAAACCCTTGTGGGAGGGTGGTCTGGATGGGGAGGATGGGGAGGAGGGGGAGGAAGAATTCTGTCTACATTCATAAAAAAGTGTGTTTTTCAATACACTTTTCTCCTGAAAAAGCCGATTCAAAACTATAGCAGGGAACAGGGAACAGGGAACAGGGAACAGTTAGAAAAACATTTCCCAGTCTAAGGTTCATCATCAGTCCATGTCCTAAGCAACTCTTTCTCAGCTATAAAACATAACTTGTCTATGTTGTCAAGTTTTATGTTAAGAAAAAGGGGGGGGTAGGGAAGGGGGATCATTTCTCCCCTCTCAAAAGCAGGAGAGGGGTCGGGGGAGAGGTTTTCATTGACTCAAATTTACCCACATTTTCAAGCTAGACAAGCTACTACGCCTAGATTTAATATTCCTTTTACAAACAGTCTCTAAAACCAGAGCCTTGAAATACTGAAGTTGATTTTTTTCATCCCCTTAAAAGGTGCTTATGCTTTATAAACATCTTTTTTTAACATAAAACTTGACAAAAGAGAGAAACTATGTATTTGCCATTAAATTCTTATGTCGAAAGAGTAAATATTTTTCAAAATACATTTTATTCTGATTCCATGATTTTACCAAAATAATTGGGTTTAAAGCCCCGCCTTTTAAGGCGAAATGTTTTTGGAGCGTTGCTCTAATCCCCGTTACAAAAACCACTTCTGACTTCCCCTCCGAGGAGGGGTGAGGGGTGGGTTGACTTCTGACTTCTGACTTCGTTAACCACACTTCCTACAACCCCTCCACACTCCCTGTTGCCTAAATATTGCTCTGCTGATTAAATATAAAAGCATTGACAGGTCATTTCAGTTATCAGTTATCAGTTATCAGTAGAGAGTGAACCTCCGACTGAAGTCGGAGGCTTGAAATACTGAATTAAATATTTTTTTCATCCCCTATCCAAGGGGAGGCTTTAGACCTCATTTTTTGGTAAAGGTTATAGCATTTTTGAGTCCTTAAAAAGTACCAGCTTTTTGAGCTTTGAGCGCCAAAAAGCTAGTATTTTGGGATGATTATGGCAGAAAAATTGTCCCTCAATTTTTCCGACTATCTCCTCTAAAATTCCCATTCCTCCTGTCTCCTGTCTCCTGCCTCCTGCCTCCTGCCTCCTGCCTCCTGCCTTCTGCCTAAATACTATCAGTCACACTACTAAAATTAAACGCCTTCACTCTCACCCCAGGTACAACACTATTACCATAACGATCTAGTTTGCTCACAGCATCCACATCCCGCAACATATCTGGCAAAACCTGATTAAACCGCAAATTTTTAATGGGATAAACCACTTTCCCATCCTCAATCCAAAAAGTACCATCCCGCGTCATCCCCGTTACCTCCAAAGTACGCGGATTCACATAACGCACATACCAGGAACGATTTACCAAAATAGCTCGTTCCGTCCGGGAAATCAAATCCGCCAAACTTTCCTCAGAACCCTGCATCACTATTGGAAACATAGAACCAGTAGCTTGCTTGCCCTGTTGAGCTGCCCAATACCGACTATAAGATAAGGTTTGTGGCACACCATCCTTAATTATTTCCAGATAATGATTACTCAACCCATCACCACAAAAATTCTCCAACTGCAATAAAGGATGACCAGGATAACGTTGTAACTGTACCAACGGACTAAACATTTGTTCCCCGACTCGGTTGCCCTCTGGTTTTCCAGTTTCGTCAGTACGCGACATAAACGATCGCCCCTCATCTGCTGCTCGTGCATCCAAATTAAATATTAGCCAAATCAATAAATCAGCTAAAGCAGCGCTACTGAAAATCACGGGATAAACACCGGGACTAACTTCTTTGGGGTTACGAGCAGCAAAGGCACGGTTAATCAACTCTTCAGTTAAACTTTCAGTCGGTAGTTGATTTATACCCCAGGCAGTGCTACGACTCCAACTAGAACCATTTTCGATTCTTGCCGTAAAACTAAAGTCTGCTGTTGTATATTTATTACAGGCGCGTAACCCAAGTGAATTAGCGATCGCTCCTAAAGATATATCTGTACTCAGAGTCCCAGATCCATCTACCTCTGCTTGGGCACTCATGGAACATACTTTTTGGACTATTTCGCCTCGTGCCAGTGGGGAAATAGTAGCAGTCAAATCATCAAAGGCCGGAGTCCGATTTTCGTATTGTTGGGGTTCGAGCAGTGGCACCCATTCTGGATCTTGTGGGGCGATACGGGCGAGTTCCTCGGAACGGCGAATGGTTGCTGTAATGGCATCTGGATCTAGTTCGGTGGTTGAAGCAGTGGCGCTGCGAGTGTCAAAATAACTGGTGATGTTAAGTTCAAATTTTGTTTTGCTAATATTTTGGCTAATTTGATTTTCTGAGTAACGAGTTAAGGATGATTCATTATTGCTCAGACTAACGAAAATACCTTCGGCGTCAGATTTTTTGACGGTTGTTTCTACTAAGGATAATGCTTCTTCTTGACTGAGAAGATTTGGTTTGATTTGTGTGGTCATTTTTGGTTGAGATTTGGATGAGATTTATTTTTTTTGTAGTAAAGACTTTAGTCTTTTATAGGAAGTAACTTTCAATAGTTGTCAATTCCTGTTTTTTGAAGTATAATTGTAATATGAAAGGCGCTCATCTGAATTGGCTTTTTCATAGAGCGCCTGGATCAAAAAGTTAAATCACAAGAGGATTATATCATGGTTCATTGCATTGGTATTAAATCCACTCATTTTTCCGAAAAATTAAATTCAGAAATTCAGCCATTAGTGCCCTTAGAAATTAAGATTGAAAGTATTAAACTTGTTGGGATTGCTCAAATTCCCCAAATAGTTTATATAACTTCAAAAGGACGGTGCAGCACTTTTTTATCTAAAGCAAAATTTCTGAATTGTTTGCTTTGTTTTTTGCAAATTAAACAGCGCCATTTTAGCAAAATCATAAGTTATAATTTTCAGACTTATGGGATTAACATAAATGCAGAAAATAGCAAGTATTTTATTGTTTATTCGGAAATACACGCTTTTCTTGAAAGATATAATCGAGCTGCTTTAGAAAAGTTAGAAGTTGAGTTGACGGCTGTTAGTTCTGTGGTTAGGAATCCAATTAAAGGAACTGTAGCTGAGGTAAATAATCTTGGTTGTAGTTGTCCTGATATGGTTTATCGTCATAATGTTTGTAAACATCAAATTGCTACTCATTTGTATTTACAGTCAAATGGATGGGGTTCTTTAGCAGAATATTTACAACAAAATACAGGGAAAAAATGGGAGGAAAAATTGTTGGCTATGGCTGAAGTTGCTAAGTATGATTTAGGTATTTGAAATGGAATAGGGAATAGGAAATAATAATTTCTGTTCGGTGGGAATAGAAAATCAGAAAAACAACTGTACCTCAGTAATTTTATCAACCTTATATAGCATTTCTCATAAAGATGAGGTACATTTACGATCCCCCTAAATCCCCCTTGAAAAGGGGGACTTTTTGTTGCCTCCTGCCTTTGAAAGCTATGCTTTATAAACATCTTTCTTAACATAAAACTTGGGCATTATTGACAAGTTATGGGTAGGTCTTGGTTCGGCTTTTTCGGGAGAAAAATGTATTGAATTAGACACAAATAAGTGAAGACTGTAGACAGAATTCTTCCTCCCCATCCTCCCCATCCTCCCCATCCTCCCTCGCAGGAGAGAGGTTTTTATAAGTTTACAAACAGCTTCTAAGAACTGCTATATTCTCTACTTTTAAAGAAAATTTCAATTCTCACATCTGATTCCTAATCGCTATATTTCTCAGATTTATCGGTACTAGAAAGCATCAAAGATAGAGTATTAATTTCTGGGGAAGCTACTAAAAGATTTTGGTCGAAAAGTCGATGCCATTGACTGTCTAATGTTAGAGAACGAAAACTTAAATAAGGAAAATTTTCAAAGTTTTTAGTTACAGGTAGAAAGCTATTGCTAGAATACATTGATTTAATATAACGCTGAAATTTTTCTCTGATTTTCTCTTTAATTGGATTAAATTCTAAGTTATTTGTTTCAGGTAGTTTACCAATAGTAAGAGTCGATGTATGGATAGCTAAATATTGGTCAGAAAAACTTTTTTCATCTCTTAAAGTTTGTGACTCTTCTAAATTTTCTATTTTCCGAATAATATCTAATACATCTTTAGCTCCGTTTTGAAGACTTAATGGATATTTTTCAGATTTACTAATTATAGTTAAATCGTTAAATAATTGCTGTAAATTCATATTGTTAATTGTACTAAGACTAATTTGATAATTCTCAGTACCCTGATTATTTAAGGGTATAAAGATAGAACCACCATTTATATAAGCATTTTGTAATTTTCCTATTGCCAAAAAATCACTAAATAACCCATTATTTTGATGAAACTTCTGAAATTTATCGATTAAACCGAGATAACTATTTAGTTGCTTTTGAATTTCTCTTTCTTCCACAGCAAATATTTTTTCTAGTTCGGTTTTTAATCTGTTAACAACAACATCTTTAAAACCAGTATTTATATAAGTTTTTCTCAGACCATTGACAAATTCTGAAATAGTTTCTCCTATTGATTGACCAGGGGATGAAATAGCTTTTCCTCCAACTGGAATTACAGCACAATCAAACTTACCAATATTTGCAGTTCCAGATATACGAGTTTTTACAGCAGCTTGGAGAGTTGCCATTAATATTAATAAATTTGAGAGACTTTCTTTATATGCTAATTCCCGATTTTCGGAGCTATATAATAATGTAGAACCAATATAAAATTTGAGATACTTTTCTTGATTTTTTTCTATATTTATATCTCCACGACCTCTATAGATAAGTTGAGTAATTTCCATCAAATTTCTTTCTATTTCAAAATTAGGAATTACTGCTAATATATGTCTCACTCTTTTAAAAGATAATCCTCTTGAAGCACTGGCAGTCATAAAAATCACATCTACTTTATCTTGATATTCTGAGATAGAAGCTCTGTCTAAAATATCAGAATGAATTATTAGATAATGTTCTTTTTCATTAAAATCTTTGCCTTGAGCTGTGAGTCTATTTCTCAAATTATCGATAATTTCTTCGAGTCTTCTTTTATTTTGAATATAAACAATAGTCGGCTCTTTTGCCATCCTCAATTCAATATCATCTAATAATCTCTGATTTTGTTTTTTCTCTAATTTATCTCTGACTTTATACTCCTTATCTAAGTTTTCAAACTTGAAGGTATTAATCAGAATATCGTATTCAACATTGAGACTTTTAGCAGGATAACTAGAAGTATTTATTGCCCATCCTTGTAATTTATCAAATGTAAACCTTTGCAGAATATTATTATTTCCTCTACCCGGACGAATATAAATTTTGCTTGACTCCGGGTTTTGAGATTGTAAATAATCATTAGCAACTGAAATATCAGCAAGGGAAGCATCTGCCACGATAATTTTAGTATTAAATTTATGTCGATTATCTAACAATTCATATTTCTGTAGTTTCTTGATTAATTCATGGAAAAAATACACGCCTCCATCATCGCCAGTAATTTCATCAATCATAATTATGATATTAGGAATTACTCTGGAGATTTCTTGCATTTTTTTGGGTAAAATTCGATTTTCTCTTTTGTCATAAGCAGCATCAAATATTTTGTCAAAGTGGTCTAATGTTAATCTACCAGTTTCGGCATTTTTCTTGAGAGACTGTATGGCAGATGTAGCTACTATATTAATTCCCATATCTTGGTTTTTATAGAAATTTATCAAATCAGTTATTGCCGAAAAAATAGAATCTAAAACTCCTCTATTTAGATTTTCATTAGGAACAATTCGATCGCGAGATTCTCTAGATGCTATTTGTTTATAGCTCTTATCAAAATCTTCATTTTCCAGAAATTTAACACTTGTAGATTGAGGCAAATTTACCAGACTACCTTTAATACAACTTACAGCTTTATTTCCTCCATTGGCGCGGATTAAATTTGAATTACTTTGAAGATAAATAAGATTTTGACTGACATTTTTATCCTGATATTTCAGCTTTTCTTGTATATCTTGATTGACAGAAATTCTAGGTGATAGGTAAATAAATAAATAGTTACTTTTTAATTGTTGAAGAAACTCAACCACCGCCGTAGTCTTGCCTATTCCGGGGGCAGCTTGAAGTAAGAGCAAATTATCCTCTTGACTTAAAGCTTTTATAACTTCTTGTTTGTGATTATCCCGCTCATTTGCCGTATTTTTAAATTTATCTATTTCCTCGCTATAGGAAAAATGAAACTCTTCTTTCTCTGTGCGAATATCAGGTTTAATATCTCGAATAAAATCCCGTGAAAAATTATTTTCAAACTCCCTGAATATTTGATTAAACACTTTATTTTTAATCTCTTTCCTAGCTGCCTCCGAATTTTTTTCCCTGACTTGTTTGTACAAAGAACCACAATTTTTGAGAAAAGTTAGAAAACTTTGATTACTGCCATTACCAGTAACTGCTTGCTCCAAGCGATCGCTAATTCCTAAAACCTGAATATGGGATAATTCAGAAGAATTAAATATCTGATTTTCTTGGGCAAATTCAATAAAATTATCTGCATAACTTCCTGCTTGAATAATTTTGACTATTTCCTTATCAGTTTTGGGAAAAGCATTAATTTTCTCATCAAATTTTGGCAGTAAACTGAGCAAATAATCTCCATATTTATTCTCTAGTAAATTTTCCTCATTCCCGATATCGACTCCTACCTGAGAAAAAATACTTTTACCCCGACGGTAGTTGTACTCTTTAGAAATAATTTTCTCAATAGTTTCATAATTTCTGAGAGGTTTAATATCAATTAATTCTTTCAGCACAAAAATTGATAAGTCGGCAACGAATAAAGCATATCTATCTTCCTGGGTACGACTATCTTTTTGTTTCAGCAGTAAAATACAGTCTGAGTTTAAAAATTTTCCCGTACCTTTATATTTTTCAGGGTTTGGTATTATCCCCAGTTGTTTTGCAGGAATATCTAGAGAATAGTTTTCTCCATTTTCATTCTTACTTATTTGCTGAATAGTATTGTTATCCCAAAAACAACATTGGAAATATTCAACAGTCACATTTCTTGCTTCCCACTTTTCCGGTTTACTTTTAGACACTGGTTTATATTTTCCCCATTTAATATGACGCAACCAGTTATCAACCAAAATATTTGCTTTGACAAAACCCGTAGCAAATATGTGAAACATCCAATCACAAACTTCATCTCTTTGTGGAGGAGAAACAATACCAGTATCATCAGCGATCGCCTCTGCTAAACTCCTTAGTTTTAACCTCTGTAAAAAAGGTAGATAAATATCGTATTTTCCGGGAATATTATATGCTTGAAGCAGATTAATAATTCCGACATTAAATCCATTTTCAAAGATAAACCCCGAATGTTCTCCAATACTAAATTTTCCCATCTCACTAACCTATAAAAATTTTTTGCGTAATTATATTTTGCCACGATAAAGACGTCTCAGACAAACCTAACCCAAGGAAAAATTTGCCACCTTTGTCTCAAATCTCGCCAGAAATTCTGATTTTTCCAGCAATATTTGACTTGCGCGTTTTTTGCCGAGACATCTCCAGGTAAATTTGCCACCCCTCCACCATGAATTTCTCAAATATTTTCTCTTCCTTTTGAGAAAGTACAGCCA